>DASSUA010000535.1:0-3293 GCA_035707525.1 Pseudonocardiaceae bacterium | reverse complement strand
GCGCTCGCTGCCCGGGATGACCATGTCGCTGCCGGCCGCGGTGTCGACCAGGCGGCGGCCGTCCTTGCCGGCGAGCAGGCTGTCCCTGGAGATCTCCAGGCCGGCCAGGCCCTGCAGCTTGCGCTCGTTCATCCGCCAGTTGGCGGTGCCGATGATGTTGGCGGCGAGGGTCTTGCCCGGATACCGGCGCAGCTCCCGGTCCTCGGTGCCGATCTCGGGGTACTTCTCGGTGATCTCGCGCGCCTTCGCCGGCTCGACCTCGTCGGCCAGGTAGGCGAACTTGCCGTCGGACAGCAGCTTGTCGAGCAGTTCCTGCTCCTTGACGGCCGGCCCGAGCGTGGCCGCCATGAAGGCCGCGATCTCCCGCTTGCGGGCCTGCGCGTCGACGCCGGCCGCGGCGAACTCCTCCGCCATCCGATTCGGCTGCGCGGTCAGCGCCTTGACCCGGACGCTGAACGCGAGCGGATCGCCGTTGCGGTCCAGGATCGGACCGCGCTCGGCGGTGATCTTCTCGTTGACCGTCCGTTGCTTGGCCGCCCTGGCTTGCAGCTCCGCCGCCTCGAGGCCCTGGATCTGGATCAGCTTGACGCCGGCCGCGACGAGCGCGATCACCAGCAGCAGCCGGCCGAGCGCGAGCCGCCGCGAGTCCGTCCGCAGCGCCGGTGGCCGGCCGCCGGCGCGGACGGACCGGGGGCGCGGCGCCCGGGAGGGCGGGCCCGCGGCCTCCCGCCGGGGGGCACCCCCTCGGGGCGCGCGGACCCAGCTACCGCTGGTCTCTACCGGCCGGGATCGGTCGTCGCCCGGCAGCCGGCCCTCACCCCTACCCGAGGACCGGGGCCGGGCCTCTCGCGGCGCCCGGCGATCCGCCGGCGACCAGGTCCGGCCGTCCGTGGGTCGGCCGCCGCCGTCGCCCGGTAACCGGGACCGTCCGTCGGCTGGCTCACGTTCCCGCCCGCCGGAGCGGCGACGTCCGTCCGGCGGGCGCATCACCCGCCCCCGGCCGGTGGTGGCTGCCCGCCGGCGGGCGGCTGGGTACCGGGGGCGGGTTGGCCGGGCGGCTGCGCACCCGGATGGGTCAGCGGCTGCGCCGGCCGGTTGGCGGGCGCCGGCTGGTTCGAGTCGGCGGCCGGCGGGGCGGGTGGCTGCACGGGCACCGGCTCGGTGGCCGGGGTCGGCTCGCCGACGACCTCAACGGAGCCGTCCGGGCGCAGCACGAGCCGGGCCGGCTCGTCGGCCGGCACCATCCCCAGGTCACGGGCGCGCTTGGCCAGCTCGGGCGCCGTCTGCATGGCGGCGACCTGCTGGCGCAGCTGCTCCGCGGTCTCGGTGAGGTCGCGCGCCTGCCGGCGGGCCTCGTCCAGGCGGTACGAGTCACCGGTGGCGGCCGTCGACAGCAGCAGCGAACTGATCAGCCCGGCCGCCAGCAGCCCCATCACCATCAGCACGAACGGCGTGCGCCGGGCCGAGCGCATCCGCACCCCGGCGCGGGCGGCCTGCCGCTGCGCCTTGCGGGCGTAGCCGCGCTGCGCGGCCGCGGAGCGCACCCGGTCCGGGCGCGGCGTCTCGGGCATCGGCGCCCGCCCCCTGGCCCGCCCCGGCTTGGCCTCCGGCCGCGTCTCCTGCCGCGTCCGCACCCGCGCCGCCTGCACCTTCGGCGCGGACCTGACCGGAGCGGACTTGGTTGGAGCGGTCTTGATTGGAGCGGTCTTGATTGGAGCGGTCTTGATTGGGGTCATAGTCATGCCGCCACCACCGTTGCGATTCGCTCGGCCGCGCGCAGCCGCACCGACGCCGCCCGCGGGTTCTGGGCCACTTCGTCCGGGGTCGCCTGCTCGGCACCCCTGGTCAGCGGCCGGAAGGTTGGGCCGTGGCCGGGCAGCTCGACCGGCAGCCCGGCGGGGGTGCGAGAGCTGACCCGCTCGGCCAGTGCCTGCTTGACGATGCGGTCCTCGAGCGAGTGGTAGGACAGCACCACGATCCGGCCCCCGACCGCGAGCGCGTCGAGCGCGGCCGGCACGGCGTTTCGCAACGCGCCCAGCTCGTCGTTGACCTCGATCCGCAGCGCCTGGAACGTCCGCTTGGCCGGATGCCCGCCGGTCCGCCTCGCCGCCGCCGGGACGGCGTCGTACACCAGGCGCACCAGCCGGGCGCTGGAGTCGAACGGCGCCCTGGCCCGCTCGGCGACTACCGCCTTGGCGATCTTGCCGGCGAACCGCTCCTCGCCGTACTCGCGCAGGATCCGGGCCAGCTCGGCCACCGGGTAGGTGTTGAGCACGTCGGCGGCGGTCGGTCCGGCGGTCGGGTCCATCCGCATGTCCAACGGCGCGTCGGTGGCGTAGGCGAACCCCCGGCCCACCTCGTCCAGCTGCATCGACGACACGCCGAGGTCGAACAGCACGCCGTGCACCTCGCGCAGGCCGAGCTCGGCGAGCACGCGAGGCATCCGGTCGTAGACCGCGTGCACCAGGTGCACCCGGCCGGCATGCGCGGCGAGCCGCTCGCCGGCGATCTGCAGCGCCCGCGGGTCGCGGTCGAGGCCGACCACGGTGAGACCGGGATGCGCGGCCAGCAGCGCCGCGGTGTGGCCGCCGAGCCCGGTGGTGGCGTCCACCACGACGGCGTGGGGGGCCGACAGCGCCGGGGCGAGCAGCCCGAGCACGCGGTCGGCCAGCACTGGAACGTGCCGCGGCTGATGCTGGCTGGTCACGGCCCATCCCTCCCTCGACCGCCGCTGTTTTCGAGTTGTGCTCCCGTATTAGTGCGCCGTACCTGACTAACTGCGCCGCACCGCCCGGCGGGCCGATCGACACCAGATGCGGTCAGGTCCCCGCCCGCTCGTCGCACCTGGCGCCGGGGAAGTTGCGCCAGGGCCGAAAGCGAGCGGACCGAGGCCTGATCGCATCCGAGTTGCCGCCGCTAGAACACGCCGGGCAGTACCTCCTCCCTCGCTTGGGCGTAGCTGTCCTCGTGCTCATCCAGATACGCCTGCCAGGCCGTGCTGTCCCAGATCTCCAGCCGGTTGATCGCGCCGATGACGACGCAGTCCTTGCTGAGGCCGGCGTAGCGGCGCAGCTCGGGTGCGATCGTGATCCGGCCCTGGCTGTCGGGCCGCTGCTCGTCGGTGCCCGCGAACAGGTACCGCTGGTAGGCGCGGACGGCCTCGTTGGTGATCGGAGCCTGCGCGACGCGGCGCGCCATCTGCTCGAATTCCGCACGCGGGAAGACGAACAGGCAGTGGTCCTGCCCCTTGGTCACCATCAGCCCCCCGGCCAATTCGTCCCTGAACTTCGCCG
>DASSUA010000534.1:0-2636 GCA_035707525.1 Pseudonocardiaceae bacterium | reverse complement strand
GAGCGCGGCGCCCGGCTTCGGCCGATGGTGAACGGGCTGCCGGTCGCGGGTGGCAGCGGCACCCTCGCCGAGCGCTATCTGGCCGGCCCGTCGGTGCCCGGCCGCGGCCACGTGCGGGCCAAGACCGGCACCCTCGAAGGGGTGAACTCGCTGGCCGGGATCGTGGTCGACGCCGACGGCCGGCTGCTCGTGTTCGCGCTGCTGTCCAACGGCTCGACGGCGGCGACCGCGCGGCCCGCGCTCGACGCGATCGCGGCGGCCCTGCGCACCTGCGGCTGCCGGTAGCGCCCGGCCGGCGGACCGGCAACCGCCCCTGGCGGCAGGTAGCGTGGCCTGCATGGCAAGTGCGAGCGTGCGCGAGGAGGCCGGTCCCGGCCCGATGGTCGACTGGACGCTGGCCGCGGGGGTCGCGAAGCTGCTCGTCGGCACCGGGCCGGACGTCTCGGTCGACGAGGCGGTCGGTGCCGTTCGGCAGCTGCGCGCGCTCGCCGTCACCGCCGAGGGCCATGTGCGCGACGTCACCGGACTCGGTCACGGGCTGCCGATCCGGCCGGGCAAGGTCGTCGACCGGGCCGGCTGGATCGACGCGGCGACGAGCGGCCTGCAGGCATTGACCGACGGGGTGCTCGACAACGAGCTGCCCGGCGGGGCGGGCCGGCGGTTCGCGGCCGGCGCGGCCGGGCTGCAGGCCGGTCTCGCCCTGGGTTACCTCGGCTCGCGCGTGCTCGGCCAGTACGACCCGTACGGCGACGCCGACGGCGAGGGCCGGCTGCTGCTGGTCGCGCCGAACGTCGTCGCGGTGCAGCGGGTCCTCGACGTGCCCGCCGACGACTTCCGGCTCTGGGTGTGCCTGCACGAGGCGACCCACCGGCTCCAGTTCACCGCGGTGCCGTGGCTTCGCGGCCACTTCGCCAGCCTCGTCAACAGCTTCCTGTCCACAATGGACACGACGGCGAACGGGCTGGTGGACCGCCTCCCGGAGGCGATGCGCGCGGCCAGGCGCGGCCAGACCAACGGCGACGGCCTCATCGCCTACCTGCAGTCCCCGCAGCAGCGCGAGGCGCTCAACCGGCTGCTGGCGCTGGCGACCCTGCTCGAGGGCCACGCCGACCACGTGATGGACGCGGTCGGGCCGCAGGTCGTGCCCTCGGTGGCCACCATCCGCACGAGGTTCACTGCCCGCCGGCGCGGCGGCGGCCTGCTCGACCGGCTGCTGCGCGCGCTGCTCGGCGTCGACGCCAAGGTTCGCCAGTACACCAAGGGCGCCGCGTTCACCAGGCACGTCGTCGATGCCGCCGGTATGGACGGCTTCAATGTCGTCTGGACCTCCGCGCAGACGTTGCCGACCAGGTCCGAGATCGACGACCCGGCGGCCTGGCTGCGCCGGGTCACCCCGTGACCCAAGCCCCACCGAAGCGCTGCGGCGCGCTCGCGCAGGTTCGCACGGCGCTGCGGCGCTTCCTCGACCGCGCCGGCGCCGCCCGCGCCCTCGACTGCGGCACGCTCGCGGTCGCCTGCTCGGGCGGCGCCGACTCGCTCGCCCTCGCCGCCGCCACCGTGGAGTGCGCCCGGTCCGGCGCGCACGCCGGGCTCGCCGTGCACGGTCTCGTCGTCGACCACGGCCTGCAGCCGGCGTCGGCCGCGGTGGCCGAGCGCGCCGCCACGCAGCTGCTCGGGCTCGGCTGCGCGTCGGCGCGCGTGCTGCCGGTCGCCGCCGACCCCGAGCGCAACGTCGAGGCAACCGCCAGGGCGGCCAGATATGCCGCACTGGCGGCGGCAAGGCCACACCCCGACGCGCTCGTGCTGCTCGGCCACACCATGGACGACCAGGCCGAGACCGTCCTGCTCGGGCTGGGCCGCGGCTCGGGTCCGCGCTCGATCGCCGGCATGCGCGAGCTCGATCCGCCGTGGGCCCGCCCCCTGCTCGGCGTGCGCCGCGCGACCACCCGCGAGGCGTGTGCCGAGGCCGGCATCCCCACGTGGGACGACCCGCACAACGACGACCCGAGGTTTCGCCGGTCCCGGCTGCGCGCCGAGGTCCTGCCGCTGCTGGAGGACGTGCTCGCCGGCGGCGTGACCGCCGCGCTCGCCCGCACCGCCGCCCAGCTGCGCGAGGACTGCGACGCGCTCGACGCCCTCGCCGCCGACCTGCTCGCCGCCGCTCACGACGGCGCGGCCCTGCGCACCGCGGCCCTGACCCCGGCCCAGCCCGCGGTCCGTCGCCGGTCGCTGCGTGCCTGGCTGCTCGAGGCGGGCGTCCCCGAGCTGACCGACGCCCAGCTGCGAGCGGTCGACGCGTTGGTGGGAACGTGGCACGGCCAGGGCGGCGTCGCGCTGCCGGGCAACTTGGTGGCTCGGCGGGCACATGGCAGGCTGCTCGTTGTCCGACGGGGGCCTGACGGAGAGGGGTAGCCCGGCCGTGGATGGCACGGAGCTGTATGACGACGACATCGCCCACGTGCAGGTGACCGAGCAGCAGATCCGAGAAAAAACAGCCGAGCTGGCCCAGAAGATCGCCAGCGACTACCGCGACATCCCCGACGACCTGCTGCTCGTCGGCGTGCTCAAGGGCGCCGTCATGTTCATGACCGACCTGGCGCGGGCACTGCCCATCCCCGTGCAGCTGGAGTTCATGG
>DASSUA010000533.1:0-10775 GCA_035707525.1 Pseudonocardiaceae bacterium | reverse complement strand
TCTGGCGGTGCGTGGGCGTCATTCGCTTCGCAACACGAGCCGGATGACGCCCATGCACCGCGGAGCGGATCGGATGACGCCCGCGCACCGCGGAGTGGATTGGATGACGCCCGCACCGTGGAGCGGATCGGATGATGCCCGCGCACCACGGAGTGGATCGGATGACGCCCGCGCACCGCGGATTGGATCAAATGAGAGCCTACGCCGCCGCGCGGTGGATCGCGTAACGCCCACGCGTCGCCGCGGTAGGTCGAATTGCGCCCAGCGCCCCGGCGCGGAGTAGATCGAATGACGCCCACCCGCCGCCCGACATATGCAGCGTGCGATTCGCTTATGCGATGGCACGGGGGGAGGGGTGACGGGGGAGGGTGAGCAATCTTGCGATGTGGGGGCGGCGAGGGCGGCACGGCAGGAGATGATTCTCGGGGATCGCTCGGGTGACGATTGAGTCACCATCTGTGGCCGATCACGCGCTCGGGAGAATTGCCATGCCGACCACCCTCGGATCGTTGCGCCGGCTCGTGTTCACGCCGAAGCTTGCCGCGGTGAGCTTCGCCGGGCGGGGCTTCGACGTCGCGCCGACGGAGGCGTCGCGCAAGCTGGAGGCCGTGCCGCAGGCGGTGGTCTGCGGGTTCGAGTGGGGGATCGACGCGGTCGACCTGTGGGAGGTCGAGAGCCGGCTGGCGCTGGTGGATCAGGAGCAGCGCGGGTTCGCGTTCGAGGGCGCGACGATGGCGTTCACGATTCTGGACGCGATGGGTGGCGGGCACCGCACGAGGGACCTGCTGGCCGGGGAGGGTCAGCGGCACATTTTCCTGGCGTACATCGGCATCGGGTTCGCGATGGCCAAGCTGCCGCGGATGCTGTGGCGCAAGGTGCTGCCGGATCTGGACGGGACGCCTTACCACCCGACGATGAGCTGGCTGGCGGTCGACGGCTACGGGTTCGACCTGGCGTATTTCCACACCAAGCGCTGGGTGCAGGAGCAGCGGGTGCCGGCGCCGTACCCGTGGGACGGCGCGCCGGACTACTTCCACCGGGCGGTCGACCAGGGGATCGGCCGGGCGCTGTGGTTCATGAACGGCGGGGTGGTGCCGGACGTGTCGGCCGCGCTGCGCCGGTTCGCGCCGCAGCGGCACGCCGACCTGTGGAGCGGCGTTGGCCTGGCGTCGACGTTTGCCGGGGGAACCGACGGCGCCGGGCTGCGGCAGCTGCGCCGTGAGGCCGGCGAGCACGCGGCCGACCTGGCCCTGGGGGCGGTGTTCGCGATCAAGGCCCGGGACTACGCGGGGTTCGTTCCCCCGCACAGCGCGGCGGCGACCCAGGCGCTGACCGGCCTGTCGGTCGAGGCCGCGGTGAAGGTCGCGGATATCGGCGCGGGCGGGCAGGTCCGGGCGACCGAAGGCGCTCCCGCGTATGAGCATTGGCGGCGGCTAATCAAGGCCCGGCTGCAAAGCGACAGTGCGGCCGCCTGAATTCGGCAATTCTTCTTCTCGACAATTCAATAGACCCCCGTCACCGCGGCGTCACAGCTGCGTGTCGGACTTGTTACGGCGAATGCGGCCAACCAGCATTGCAAGAGATGCCGCAGGTGACGCCGCCTGTAACCATCTGAAGGAGGGGGTCTACGAGAAGCCTTTGGAGAGCAAGTTGGCAGGCGTTTTGCGCGCGCTAAGGCGGAAGGTACTGACACCCAACGCCTCCGCGACTCGGCTCGATGTGCGCGGATTCCACGTGAAGAACGATGCGTCCCGCGAATTGTTGGAGACGGTCGGTGGAACGTTTCTGACCGGTTTCGGCCACGCGGTCGAGGCCAGGACGCCGGCCGAGGCGGAAGAGCGCCTCGAGCAGATACCGACGCAGTTCCGGGGCTTCGCTTATGAGGGCGCCGGCATGGGTTTCGCAGTGCTCGACGGGCTGCCGTTCGGCCGGAGCAGCCGGGTGGCGGAGTGCCTGGCGGGGCGCGGAGACGCCCACATCTACATGGTGTACGTCGGGGTGGGCTGGGCGATGGCCAGGCTGCCCCGGTTCCGCTGGCCGGACCCCGAGGCGCTGGACCCGCTGCTGCTGTGGCTCGCGCTCGACGGCTACGGCTTCCACCAGGCGTACTTCCACACCCGCAAGTACATCGACGAGCAGTACCAGGACGAGGGATTCCGGTGGCCGGCGCCGGTCCCGTACGCCAACCGCGCGATCGACCAGGGCATCGGCCGGGCGCTGTGGTTCATCGCCGGCAGCGAGCCGGACCTGGCCGTCACGATGATCGAGAAGTTCGCGGTGCAGCGGCGTGCGGACCTGTTCAGTGGCGTGGGCCTGGCGTCGACGTACGCCGGCGGCGTCAGCGGGGACGAGCTGCAGGTGCTCTATGAGCGGGCCGGCGAGTACCGGCCGCAGCTGGCCCAGGGCTCCGCGTTCGCGGCGGAGGCCAGGGTGCGCTCCGGCCTGGTCATCCCGCACACGCATCTGGCCACGCAGGTCATTTGCGGCACCACGCCGGAGCGGGCGGCGCAGGTGTGCATCCGCACGATGCCGGCCGCCGAGGTCCAGGGCGAGGAGCCCGCCTTCGAGGTGTGGCGGCGGCGGATCGCCAACGAGTTCGTATCTCTTGGGAGGTGTTAGCACGTGTCCGCGACATTTGGCTGGCTGCGTAGGCAGCTACCGGGGATCGTCGCTCTCGCACTGGTCGCGAGCACGTTCTTCGTGGCCCGGCTGCCGACGTCGTCGGCGGCCGAGTTCGACGAGATGGCCAGCGGTTACTCGTTCGAGCCGATGTCGATCGCGCTACCTGGCGGGTACACCCAGCAGACGGTCCGCAAGGTGAACCAGTCCTACGCGCACATCGACGCCTGGATCTCCTCGGTCGGCGCGGCCGTGGCCATGAACGACCTCGACGGCGACGGCCTGGCCAACGACCTGTGCCTGGTCGACGTGCGCATCGACCAGGTCGTGGTGACCCCGACCCCGGGTGCGGGCTCGGACCGGTACGCGCCGTTCGCGCTCGACGCCGACGGCCTGCCGACCAACCACGCGATGGCGCCGATGGGCTGCGTGCCGGGCGACTTCAACGAGGACGGCCGGATGGACCTGCTGGTCTACCTGTGGGGCCGCACGCCGATCCTGCACCTCGCGCGCACCGACGCCGACGGCCTGGACGCCGACACCTACGTCGCGACCGAGCTGGTGACCGGCCCGAACGCGACCAACGGCGTCTACACCGGCGAGCAGTGGAACTCCAACACCGCCGCGATCGCCGACTTCGACGGCGACGGCCACGACGACATCTTCGTCGGCAACTACTTCCCGCACAGCCCGGTCCTGGACTACACCGTCGACGGCGGCGTCGAGATGAACCGCTCGCTCTCGCACGCCACCAACGGCGGCAAGGACTACATCTTCCGCTGGACCGGCGCGTCGGCGGGCTCGCGGCCCAGCGCCAGCTACCAGCTCGCCGAGGGCGCACTGCCGGCCGGCACCGACACCGGCTGGGACCTCGGCGTCGGCGCCAACGACCTCGACGGCGACATGCTCCCCGAGCTGTACGTGGCCAACGACCACGGCCCCGACCGCATGTTCCACAACCGCTCGACGCCGGGGAACATCAGCTTCGGCCTGGTGAAGGGCGTGCGGCACGCGCTGGTGCCCAAGTCCAAGCGCATCGGCGTCGACTCGTTCAAGGGCATGGGCATCGACTTCACCGACCTCAACGGTGACGGCATCTACGACATGTTTATCAGCAACATCACCACGACGTTCGGCATCGAGGAGAGCCACCTCGCCTACGTCAGCACGGCCAAGGACAAGGCCGAGCTTAAGGCGAAGCTGTCCGAGGGCGAGGCGCCGTGGGAGGACCACAGCACGCAACTCGGCCTGAACTGGACCGGCTGGGGCTGGGACGCCAAGTTCGCCGACTTCAACAACGGCGGCGAGCAGGCGATGGTGCAGGCGACCGGCTTCGTCAAGGGCGAGGTCAACCGCTGGCCGCAGCTGCAGGAGCTGGCGACGGCCAACGACACCCTGGTGGCGTTCGAGGACGCCTGGCCCAACCTCAAGGAGGGCGACGACGTCGCGGGCAGCCAGACGCTGGCGTTCTTCGTCCGCAACTCGCAGGGCCGCTTCATCAACATCGCCGCGGAGCTCGGCCTGGCGGTGCCGGTGCCGACGCGTGGCATCGCGACCGGTGACGCCGACGGCGACGGCCGGATGGACTTCGCGGTCGCCCGCCAGTTCGACGCCCCGATCTTCTACCACAACGTCAGCCCGTCACGGGGAGAGTTCCTCGGGCTGCGTCTGACCCACGAAAGCCTGACCCACGACACCGCGCCCGCCGCCGGAACGTTGCCGGCCGCCGGCTCGCCGGCCGTCGGTACCCAGGTGACGGTCAAGACCCCCGACGGTCGCTGCTACATCGCCAGGGTCGACGGCGGCAGTGGCCACTCCGGCAAGCGCAGCAGCGAGGTGCACATCGGTCTCGGCGAGGTCAGCGGGCCGGTCGAGGTGACCCTGCAGTGGCGCGACCGCGGCGGACAGACCCACGAACAGCAACTCCAGCTGACCCCCGGCTGGCACTCGCTGCAGCTCGGCGAGCAGGCCAAGGAGAGGTGACCAAAATGGCCGACACGGCAACCGCCAAGCCGGGCCAAGCCCGCCACGACCCGAAGGTCGTCACCGCGCTGCGCCGGTTCGCGATCTCGATCACAGTGTTCAACACCGCCGGCTACCTGTTCCTCGGGTTCGAGCAGCCGTGGCTGTGGCCGTTCATCGCGATCGCCACGGGCTACGCGGTCGAGCTCGGGCTCGAGACCATCGGCGCCAGGGTCGAGGGCCGCGCGCCCCGCTTCGCCGGCAACGGCTTCCGCGGGCTCATGGAGTTCCTCTACCCGGCGCACATCACCAGCCTCGCGGTGAACATGCTGCTCTACGTCAACGACCAGCTCTGGGCGCTGCTGTTCGGCGTCACGGTCGCGGTCGGCGCGAAGTGGATCCTGCGGGCGCCGGTGAAGGGCCGGCTGCGGCACTACATGAACCCGTCGAACTTCGGCATCACGATGGTGCTGCTGGCGTTCGGCTGGGCCAGCATCGCGCCGCCGTACCACTTCACCGAGAACCTGTCCGGCCCCGCCGACTGGCTCATCTACGCGGTCATCGTCGTGCTCGGCACGATGCTCAACGCCAAGCTCACCGGCCGGATGTGGCTGATCATGGGCTGGCTCGGGGTGTTCGCCCTGCAGTCGGTCGTGCGCGGCATCATGCTCGACACCTCGATCCTGGGCGCGCTGGCGATGATGACCGGCACGGCGTTCATCCTGTTCACCAACTACATGATCACCGACCCCGGCACCAGCCCGTCCAAGCCGGTCTCGCAGTTCGCCTTCGGCGGCGGCGTCGCGGTGGTCTACGCGTTCTTCACCGGCGCCGGCATCGCCTACGGGCTGTTCTTCGCCACCGCCACCGTGTGCCTGGTCCGCGGCGGGTTCCTCTGGTCGCTGCACCTGGTCAACAAGGCCAAGCAGGCCCAGCAGGTGGCCCCGACGCTCAAGCTCGCAACCAGCGGCACTGGCGGGCCGGAGAGCCCGAACACCGGAAAGGAGGCGATCGCGGCATGACCAGGATCGCCATTGTGGGCATGGCGTGCCGCTACCCGGACGCCAGCTCACCCCGGGAGCTGTGGGAGAACATCGTGGCCGGGCGCCGCGCGTTCCGCCGGCTGCCCGACGAGCGGATGCGGCTGGAGGACTACTGGGACCCGGACCCGAAGGCCCCGGACAAGTTCTACGCGCGCAACGCCGCGGTCATCGAGGGCTACGAGTTCGACCGGGTCAAGTACAAGATCGCCGGCAGCACCTACCGGTCGACCGACCTGACGCACTGGCTCGCCCTGGACATCGCCGCCCAGGCGCTGGCCGACGCCGGGTTCCCGATGGGCGACGGCATGCCCCGAGAGCGCACCGGTGTGCTCGTCGGCAACTCCCTGACCGGCGAGTTCTCCAGGGCCAACCTGATGCGGCTGCGCTGGCCGTACGTGCGGCGAACGGTCGCCGCGGCGCTGCGCGAAAAGGGCTGGGACGACGACGAGCTCGCGACGTTCCTCGAGGACCTCGAGGGCCCGTACAAGAGCGCGTTCCCGCCCATTGACGAGGACACGCTGGCCGGCGGCCTCTCGAACACGATCCCTGGCCGGATCTGCAACTACTTCGACTTCAACGGCGGCGGCTACACCGTCGACGGTGCCTGCTCGTCGTCGCTGCTCGCGGTGGCCACGGCGTGCAAGGCCATCGCCGACGGCGAGCTGGACGCGGCGGTGGCCGGCGGCGTCGACCTGTCGATCGACCCGTTCGAGATCATCGGGTTCGCCAAGACCGGCGCGCTGGCCAGGCACGAGGTGCGCATCTACGACCGCGGCTCGAACGGGTTCTGGCCCGGCGAGGGCTGCGGCATGGTCGTGCTGATGCGCGAGGAGGAGGCCCGCAGCGCCGGGCATCGGGTGTACGCCACGGTGCCCGGCTGGGGAATCTCCTCCGACGGCAAGGGCGGCATCACCAGGCCCGAGGTCAGCGGCTACCGGCTGGCGCTGCGCCGCGCGTACAACCGCGCCGGCTTCGGCATCGAGACCGTGCCGATGTTCGAGGGGCACGCGACCGGCACCGCGGTCGGCGACGCGACGGAGCTGCGCGCGCTGACCGCGGCCAGGCGGGAGGCCGACGCGTCGGCCCCGCCGGCCGCCGTCAGCTCGATCAAGGGCATGATCGGCCACACCAAGGCGGCCGCCGGCGTCGCCGGCCTGATCAAGGCCGTGATGGCGGTGCACAACCAGGTGCTGCCGCCGAGCGTGGGCAGCGTCGACCCGCACGAGGTGCTGACCGAGGACCGGCCGGCGCTGCGGGTGCTGCGCAAGGCCGAGCCGTGGCCGAAGGGCGCCCCGCTGCGTGCCGGCGTCACCGGCATGGGCTTCGGCGGCATCAACGCGCACGTCGTCGTGGAGAACCCGGTGGCGCGCCGCCGGAACCTGGACGCCCGCGCCAAGGCGCTGGCCACCTCCCTGCAGGACGTCGAGCTGCTGATGGTCGACGGGGCCACCACCGGCCAGCTGCGCGAGCGGGTCGCCGAGCTGGCCGACTTCGTCGGCACGCTGGCGTACGCCCAGGTCGGCGACCTGGCCGAGACCCTGCAGCGGGAGCTGCGGGAGCGGCCGTACCGCGCGGCCGTCGTGGCGAGCAGCCCCGAGGACGCCGCGCGCCGGCTGCGCCAGGTGCTCGACGCCATCGACGCCGGCGAGACGTCGCTGTTCTCCGCCGACGGCCGGGTGTTCCTCGGCCGGGCGAGCGGCCCGGTCCGGATCGGCTACCTGTTCCCCGGCCAGGGCTCCGGGCGCGGCGTCAGCGGCGGGGCGCTGCGGCGCCGGTTCGCCGAGGCCGACGAGGTCTACACCAGGGCGGCCCTGCCGACCGGCGCCGACGTCGTCGCCACCGCGGTGGCCCAGCCCCGCATCGTGACCGGCTCGATGGCCGGGCTGCGGGTGCTGGCCTCGCTCGGCCTGGACGCCACGCTGGCCGTCGGCCACAGCCTCGGTGAGATCACCGCGCTGCACTGGGCCGGCGCCATGGACGAGGACACCCTGCTTCAGGTGGCCTCGGTCCGCGGCCGGGTCATGACCGACTACAGCGCGTCCGGCACCATGGCCGGAATCGCCGCCGGCGCCGAGGCCGTCGAGCCGATGATCGCCGGCACCGACGTGGTGATCGCCGGGTACAACGGGCCGAACCAGACCGTCATCGCCGGTCCGGTCGACTCGGTCAAGGCCGTCGGCGCGGCGGCCGCCAAGGCCGGCCTGGAGTGGACGCTGCTGTCGGTCTCGCACGCGTTCCACTCGCCGCTGGTCGCGCCGGCCGCCGACGCGTTCGCCGAGCGGCTGCGCGAGGAGTACTTCGGGCCGGTCGGCGGGCACATCGTGTCGACCGTGACCGGCGACCCGCTGCCGCCCGGGCTGGACGTGCCCGAGCTGCTGCGCCGCCAGATCACCGACCCGGTGCTGTTCGCGCAGGCCGTCGAGCGGGCCGCCAAGGACGTCGACCTGTTCGTCGAGGTCGGCCCCGGCCGCGTGCTCAGCCGCATGACCAACGCGATCGTGGACGTGCCGGCCATCGCCCTGGACACCGACGACGAGTCGCTCGCCGGGGTCCTGCGGGTGGTCGCCGCGACGTTCGTGGCCGGCGTCGACGGCGTGCAGACGGCGCTGTTCCACGGCCGGCTGACCAAGCCGCTGTCGGTCGGCCAGCAGTTCAAGTTCTTCGCCAGCCCGTGCGAGCACGCGCCGACCGTCACGCTGCGCGAGCCGGTCCGCCGGTCCGGCGCCGGTGACGCAACCGCCGCCAGCGGCGCACCGGCGGCCGAGAAGGCGGACCAGGCGGCCGGCAAGGCCGAGCCCGGCGAGTCGAGCCTCGACCTGCTGCGCCGGCTCGTCGCCGAGCGGGCCGAGCTGCCGATCGAGATGGTCCGCGAGGACAGCCGGCTGCTCGACGACCTGTCGCTGAGCTCGATCTCGGTGGGCCAGGTCGTCAACGCCGCGGCCCAGCAGCTGGGCGTCTCGGCCGCGCAGGCGCCGACCAACTTCGCCACGTCCACCGTGCGCGAGCTGGCCGACGCGCTGCAGGAGCTGGCCGACACCGCCGGCGAAGGCGGGTCCCGTACCGGTCCCTTCGTGGCCGGCGCGGCGCCGTGGGCCAGGCCGTTCCGGATCGACCTCGACGAGGTCCGGCTGCCGCGCAGGCCGGCTCCGGCCGAGGCCGGCGCCTGGCAGGTCCTCTCCGGCGACGACCACCCGTTCGCGCTGCGGCTGGGCAAGGCGCTCGAGTCCGCGAACACCGGCACCGGCGTGCTGGTCTGCCTGCCGGCCGAGTGCACCGAGCGCGACGTGCTGCAGGTGCTGGCCGGGGCCAAGGAGGCCGCCGCCGGCGCCAAGGGCATCAGGTTCGTGCTGGTCCAGCACGGTCGCGGCGCGGCCGGTCTGGCCAAGACGCTGAGCCTGGAGGCGCCGCACGTCCGGGTGACGATCGTGCACACGCCAGTGGTCGAGGACGTGGTGGAGCGGGTCGTCGCGGAGGTCGCCGCGACCACCGGGTACACCGAGGTGTTCTACGACGAGGCCGGCGTGCGCCGGGTGCCGACGCTGCGCGCGATGCCGGTCCACGCGGACCGCACCGAGCTGCCGCTCGGCGACGGCGACGTGCTGCTGGTCACCGGCGGCGGCAAGGGCATCACGGCCGAGTGCGCCCTGGCGGTCGCCGCCGACAGCGGAGCCAAGCTCGCCGTGCTCGGCCGGTCCGACCCGGCCGCCGACACCGAGCTGGCGGCGAACCTGGAGCGGATGGCCAACAGCGGCGTCACGGTCTCCTACGCCCGCGCCGACGTCACCGACCCGGCCGCCGTCAGCGCCGCCGTCGGTGCGCTGGTCTCCGAGCTCGGCCCGGTCACCGCCGTCCTGCACGGCGCCGGCCGCAACGAGCCGGGCGCGCTGACCACCCTCGACGACGCCGCGTTCGAGCGGACGTTCGCCCCGAAGATCGGTGGCCTGCGCGCCGTGCTGGCCGCCGTCGACTGCGAGCAGATCAAGCTGCTGGTGACGTTCGGCAGCATCATCGGCCGGGCCGGGCTTCGCGGCGAGGCGCACTACTCGACCGCCAACGAGTGGCTGGCCGACCTGACCACCGAGTTCGGCGAGCGGCACCCCGGCTGCAAGGCCCTGTGCATGGAGTGGTCGGTGTGGTCGGGCGTCGGCATGGGCGAGCGCCTGTCGGTCGTCGAGTCGCTGTCGCGAGACGGCGTCACGCCGATCTCGCCCGACCAGGGCGTCGCGATCATGCGCCGCCTGGTCGGCGACCCGGACGCGCCGCCGGTCGTGGTGATCAGCGGCCGCACCGAGGGCGTCGACACGGTCCGCTACGACGAGCCCGAACTGCCGCTGCTGCGGTTCGTCGACAAGGCGCTGGTGCGCTACCACGGCGTCGAGCTCGTGGTCGAGACCCAGCTCACCGCCGGCACCGACCTCTACCTGGCCGACCACCTGCTGGACGGGAACCTGCTGTTCCCGGCCGTGTTCGGGATGGAGGCGATGGCCCAGGTCGGCTCGGCGGCCACGGGCAGCCCGGCGACCCCGGTCATCGAGCAGGCCGAGTTCCTGCGGCCGATCGTGGTCGCCCCGAACGGCAGCACGACGATCCGGGTGGCCGCCACGGTCACCGGCGGCGACGCCGAAGGCGAGGAGGTCGCGCTCGCGATCCGCAGCGCCGAGACCGACTTCGCCACCGACCACTTCCGCGCCACCCTGCGCTTCACCGGTGCGGACGCGCCGGAGGGCCCGCCGGAGCAGATCGCCGACGGCCTGCCGCTGGTCCCGCTCGACCCGGCGACCGAGCTGTACGGCGACACGCTGTTCCAGGGCACCCGGTTCCAGCGGCTGCGGCGGTTCCACCGGGCGGCGGCCAGGCACGTCGACGTGGACGTGGCCGCGATCGAGGCCCCGCACTGGTTCGCCGGCTTCCTGCCCTCCGAGCTGCTGCTCGGCGACCCGGGCATGCGCGACGCGCTCATGCACGGCAACCAGGTCTGCGTTCCCGACGGGACCCTGCTGCCGGCCGGGATCGAGCGGATCTACCCCGGCGGCGCCAAGCTCACCGGCGCCGGCGAGGTCCGGTTCTGCGCGACCGAGCGCAAGCGCACCGGCGACACCTACATCTACGACATCGCGGTGCGCAACGCCGCCGGTGAGATGGTGGAGCGCT
>DASSUA010000532.1:0-5462 GCA_035707525.1 Pseudonocardiaceae bacterium | reverse complement strand
GGCGGTGCCGGCCGGGGGGACTACGAGCGCGGGGCGAGCCGCTACGGCCGAGGCGCGGGCGGGTTCGGTCCGAGCGGTTTCGTCGACCCTGACGGGTCGGGCGCGCGGGCGGCCGGGCCACGGGGCAGCTTCGGCGCGGCGGGCACCGAGGGCTTCGGTCCACGCGGTTCGGCGGGTGCCGGTGGCGCCGGCGGCTACGGTGCGGCGGGCCGCGGCGGGTTCAACGCCGCCGAAGCAGGCGCGGCCGGCCGGGGTGGCGCGCTCGCGGGGCGCGGGGCGGGCGCCGCCGGTGGCGGGATCATGGGACCGGCCGCGGCGGGCGCTGCGCGCGAGGACGACGGCGAGCACAAGCGCAAGTACCAGGTGGCCAGCGACGAGTACTTCGCCGACGACCGGCTGGTGCCGCCGCCGGTGATCGGCGAGATCCCGCACGGTTAAATGCGGCGGGCCCCGGAGAGCACGATCACGCTGTCGGCGGCCACCTATGAGGTCGCCTGGGAGCACGCACGGCTCGGCGACATGCCGCTGGCCGTGTACGTTCCGCCGACCGGCTTCGAGGAGTGGGAGCGCGCCGAGGTCGTCCGGACGGCTTGGGAGGAGTTGGAGCGGCTGGGGCTCGCCCGGTTCGGCGGGCTCTGCGGCGAGCTCGCCGACATGCTGGCGTTGCTGGCCGGCGCGCACCGCGAGGTCGACGCCCGGCTCGCCCTCGACCGGCCGGGAACGCCGGGTGGGGAGGTCCGCGGGCTGGCCGCGGGGACCGGAGACAACGGTGTGCTCGCCGTGCTGCGGGACGGCAAGCTGTCCCTGCGCTGGATCTTCGGCAGCGGGCTGGCCAGGGAGATCGTCGACCTGCTGCCGGAGCACCCGGCCGGTGCCGGCACGTCGGTCTCGCTGCCGCGCGCGCAGATCGAGGCGGCCGCCGAGCGGGCGGGCAGCTCGCTCTACGGCTTCGTCGACGAGCTTGTCGAGCTCGGGATCGCTGGTGACCAGGCCAGGCACCTGGTGCGCCTGATCGAGGGCACGTTCCGGCGTGGCCAGTTCGGCGCGGCGGTGCGTGACCGCGCCGGACACCGGCACCCGGCCCGCCGGGCGGTCGCCTTCCACGACACCAGGGCGGGCCGCTACCTGATGGTCGACCGCCGCAGCGCCGACGGTCAGGTGTGGACGACGGTCACTCCGGCGACGCCCGCGTTGCTGGCCGAGCACGTGCAGGCGCTGCTGGAGGGGTTGCGGCCGGCCTGAGACCGAGGGCTCAGACGATGGCGGGGATGCGGGCGAGCGCTTCCCGCACCTTCTCCTCCGGGTAGTCGTAGTCCTCCAGGTGGCCGGACAGGAAAGCCTCGTAGGCCGCCATGTCGAAGTGGCCATGGCCGCACATTGCGGTCAGGATGACCTTCGCCTCGCCGGACTCCCGGCAGCGCTGCGCCTCCCGGATGGCGGAGGCCAGGGCGTGGGTTGGCTCCGGCGCCGGGATGATGCCCTCGGTGCGGGCGAACGTGACCGCGGCGGTGAAGCACTCGAGCTGCCCGATCGCCTCGGCCTCGACGGCGCCCTCGTGGTACAGGTGCGAGACCAGCGGCGACATGCCGTGGTAGCGCAGCCCGCCGGCGTGGATGCGCTCGGGCACGAAGTCGTGCCCGAGGGTGTGCATCTTGACCAGCGGGGTCATCCCGATCGTGTCGCCGAAGTCGTAGGCGTAGGTGCCCTTGGTCAGCGACGGGCACGCGGTCGGCTCGACGCAGCGGATCGTCGGGTTCATCCGGCCGGCCAGCTTCTCCCGGATGAACGGGAACGAGAGCCCGCCGAAGTTGGAGCCGCCGCCGGTGCAGCCGACGAGCAGGTCCGGGGTCTCGCCGACGAGCTCCAGCTGGCGCAGCGCCTCCTCGCCGATGACGGTCTGGTGCAGCAGCACGTGGTTGAGGACGCTGCCGAGGGCGTACTTGGTGTCCGGTTCCTTGGCGGCCACCTCGACGGCCTCGGAGATGGCGATCCCCAGGCTGCCGGGCGAGTCCGGGTTCTCGGCGAGGATCTTGCGCCCGGCCTCGGTGAGGTCGGACGGGCTTGGGTGCACGACCGCGCCCCAGGTCTGCATCATCGTGCGCCGGTACGGCTTCTGGTCGTAGGAGATCCGCACCATCCAGACCTCGCACTCCAGGCCGAACAGCTGGCAGCCAAGGGCCAGCGAGGACCCCCACTGGCCGGCCCCGGTCTCGGTGGCGAGCTTGCGGGTGCCCTCGCTGGCGTTGAAGAACGCCTGCGCCACCGCGGTGTTCGGCTTGTGCGAGCCGGCCGGGCTGACACCCTCGTACTTGTAGTAGATGCGCGCGGGCGTATCGAGTGCCCGCTCCAGCCGCCTGGCGCGGACCAGCGGGGTCGGCCGCCACATCCGGTAGACGTCGATGACCTCGCCCGGGATGTCGATGTACCGCTGCTGGCTGACCTCCTGCTCGATGAGTGCCATCGGGAACAAGGGCGCCAGGTCGTCCGGGCCGATGGGCTGCCCGGTGCCGGGATGCAGCACGGGCGGCGCAGGCGTGGCGAGGTCGGCTTGGATGTTGTACCAGGCGGCTGGGATCTCGCTCTCCGGCAATGTGATCTTGGTCAGCTCGCTCATGGTGCGGCCTCCTCGCGCGGCTCCCTCGCGGCGTTCAACCTATAGCCTCCCTCTGGTGAGTGAGCAGTTTGACCTTCGGGTCGTTCATCTCGCTCGGGTGGTGCCGCACGAGCAGTCCGAGCCGCGCCGGGTGGAGCGCATGATCGCCCGCCTGAGGACCGACGACTGCCTGGGCAACCCGCCGGTCGTCTTCGAGCTCGGCGACCGGTACGTACTGGTCGACGGCGCGAACCGGATCGCGGCGCTGCGGGCGCTCGGCTACCGGCACTCGATCGTGCAGGTGGCCTCGCCGGCCGCGGTCCGGCTCACCACGTGGCACCACGTGCTGGCGGCTACCACACCGGAGCGCGTGCTGGCCGCCCTCGACGCCGTCCCGGAGTTGCAGGTGCACGACATCGACCTGCGCGCGGTGTGCACCGTGCAGCTCACCGACGGCCGCCGGTTCGCCGTGCACCCGAAGCCGGGGGCCGACCGGTTCGCGGTGCTGGCGCCGCTGGTCACCGGCTACCTGCGGCACGCGGTGGTGCGCCGGGTCACCGAGCCCGACCTGGCGGCGCATCCCGACGCCGCGGCGCTGGTGGCGTTTGTCGAGCTGGCCGTCGACGACGTGCTCGCCGCGGTTCGCGACGGAACGCTGCTGCCGGCCGGAGTCACCCGGTTCGTCATCCCCGGCCGGGTGCTGGCGCTCAACGCGCCGCTCGCCCCGCTGCGCTCGCAGCAGCCGACCGAGGCGCTCGAATGGTGGCTGGCCGAGCTGCTGTCGGCCCGCCGCGCCGAGGGCCGGATCAGGCACTACCCGGAGGCGGTGTTCATACTCGACGACTGACCAGGACGTAGTCTCCGCACGTGGTCACCGACGTCGACGAGCCGCGTGTCGCCGCCTGGGAGCGCCGGATGGACTGGCCGCTCACCGTGCTCGCCGCGCTGTTCCTGGCCGCCTACGCATGGTCGGTGCTCGACACCACGCTGACCGGCACGACGCGGTGGTGGCTCGAGCTGGCGCTGTGGCTGACCTGGGGCGTGTTCGTCTTCGACTACGGCGCCCGGCTGATACTGGCGAGGCGGCGCTGGCGGTACGTCTGGCGGCACTGGCTGGATCTCCTGGTGATCGCGCTGCCGATGTTCCGGCAGCTGCGGGTGCTGCGGCTGATCACGGTGCTCACCGTGCTCAACCGGCAGGTACGTGGGGACTTCCGGGGCCGGGTCGTGATCTACGTGGCCGGTGCGACCGCGCTGGTCTCGTTCGCCGCGTCGCTCGCCGTGCTCGACGCCGAGCGAAGGCACCCGGACGCCTCGATCACCACGTTCCCGGATGCGCTGTGGTGGACGATCACGACGATCTCGACCGTCGGCTACGGCGACCGCTTCCCGGTCACGTCTGAGGGCCGGCTGGTGGCGGCGTCGCTCATGGTGGCCGGGATCGCGCTGCTGGGCACTGTCACCGCGAGCATCGCGGCCTGGTTCGTCGAGAAGCTCCGCGAGGTCGAGGGATCGGTCGAGCAGATCGAGCGGGCCACCCAGGAGGTGGCCGGGGCCGAGCGGGCGACCGGGGCCGAGCTGTCCGAGGTTCTCGCCGAGCTGCGCCTGCTGCGGGAGCGTCTCGACCGCCTGCAGGTCCCTGACGGCCAGTCCTCAGCTCGCCAGCCATAGCTGGTCACTCTCAGTGACTTCACAGGGCCACGGCACGGCTTTGAGGGGCCGTTGATCATGTCGTTGCCACCCTTTGACCGATTCGCCGGGTCTTGATCGTCGTTTCGGTGCCACCAACCGCGCTCAGCGCGGCTCACGGCGCCGAAACGGTGATCATGACGCCGCCCGGCGCATCGGTCCGGTTGCCCCTGGCCGTTCGGACCGCCGCCACAACCGCGATGTGCCGGTGTGGTTACCGATGGCCACCAATAAGAGCCTGTTGGCGAACCCCGCTGCCGGCGCCCGGGCGACGACCGGCGGCGTTGTCGTCGTCGCCAATAGCGCTGCTATTGGCTCCTCCTCCGCCTTGCCGGACGCCGCCCGGATCACCGGGTGCATCTGGCGGTAGTTCCGCACGCTGGGATCTGCGCGGGGGGCCACCCGAAAGGGCGGTCCCTACCGCGACACGGAGCTGGGGCCAGCCTTGGCCGGTAGCGCCGGTAGCGGCAGCCGGCCGGCGGTGTAGCGCTGATGCCGCACCGGCCGCGACCGCGTGCGTGCTATCGGTCACTGGAGCCCGGCGGGACTGGCCTGACGGCCCCGAGGCCTTCGGCTACTAGTTCAACACGCTGGCGATTCGGCGCAGCGCCTCGCCCACGTCGGCGCTGGCGTCGCGATGCGTGACGAAGCGGATCCGGCCCGCGATAGGCACCGCCAGCACGCCCGCGTCGGCTAGCGATCGCAGCGTCGCGGCCGGATCCGGTACGTCGGCCAGCACGATGTTGGTCTGCGGCCGGCCGACCTCCCAGCCGAGCTCCCGCAGCCCGTCGGCGAGCGTCGTCGCGGCCTCGTGGTCCTCCGCCAGCCGGTCGCGGCGGCGCAGCGCGACCAGACCGGCCGCGGCCAGCACGCCGCCCTGGCGCACGCCACCGCCGAGCATCTTGCGCATGCGCCTGGCCTCGGCGACGAAGTCGCAGGTGCCGGCGACGAGCGAGCCGACGGGCGCGCCGAGCGCCTTGGAAAGGCACACCTGCACGCTGTCCGCCCCGGCGGCCAGCACCGACTCCGGCACCCCTAGCGCGACCGAGGCGTGCCAGATCCGCGCGCCGTCGAGGTGCACCCGAAGCCCGGCGGCCCCGGCCGCCGCGACCAGCGCCTTGTGCTCGTCGGCCGGGGTGACCGTGCCGCCGGCGGTGTTGTGGGTGTTCTCCAGGCACAG
>DASSUA010000531.1:0-2074 GCA_035707525.1 Pseudonocardiaceae bacterium | reverse complement strand
CCGCCCGCGTGATCAGGTCCGGCGCGGTGAAGCCGGAGCCTAGGCACACGAACGGTGCCACGTCGGTGAGGCCGTTCTGGTACTGGCCGGCCATCTCCTGCTGGGCGGCGGCGAGGGCGCTGGCCGGCGGTTGGCCGGCGGCGAGCTGGCGGTGCATGGCGATCATGAGCGGGGCCGTTTCGACGTCGCGGACGCTGAGCACCGGCGCGACGAGCTGGCTGGCGCCCTGCGCGAGCAGCGTCGCGCCGAGGCCGAGCAGTTCGTCGCCGGACCGGACAACCGGGCGGCCGGTATCGCAGGCGGCCAGTACGACCGTGTGCGGCGCCCGGTCGATGGCCTCGAGGTCGTGGACCATGAGCGGGCCGTCGGCGAAGCGCAGAGCGGAGAACAGCGGGTTGTCCTGGGACACCCGCCCGTGCGTGGCCAGGTGCGCGAGGGCCGCACCGTCGAGCGCACCCGCCACGGCCTCCACGGTGGCCGCCGCGCCGACCAGCGGGATCGTGCCGTGGATCGCCGCGACCGCGCCGGCCTCGGAATGCGCGCCGGCCAGGTCCGGGCCGGCGGCGACGGCGACCACCCGGCCCGGCGCCGCACGCCGGCTGCTGGCCGCCAGCCAGAGCGTTGCCGAGGGGGCGACGGTGACCGGCCGGCCGTGGCAGGACGGCAGGATCGACCATGGCAGCGCCTGCAACCGGCCGGTCGGGATGATGACCAGGGGCCGGTCGCCGATTTCCGGTACCGGCCCGAGCAGCGCGCGGTCCAGCTGGCTCGCGGTGTTGCGCAGCATGCTGTCGGCGGCGCGGCGGCTGTGCGGGGTGAGGTTGCGGCGGGCGAGCCGGCGCAGCGCGAACGGCACGATGTCGACCAGGTCCGCCAGGTCCGCGACGGGCCCGATGGCCTGCAGCCGGATCCGCTGGTCGGCGATGACCAGCACATGGAGCGTGGCGTCGAGCCGGACGTACTCGAGCAGCACGGCATCGCCGAGCGCGTCGGTGCCCGCCCGGGTCGACGGCGTCGCCAGCGGGCCGCACGGGTCGCCGCCGTGGCGGCGGTGGTAGTCGCGGACCTGCCGCTCGAGGGCCACCTGGCGCTGCAGCAGGCGGGCCGTTCCACCGCCGCCGCCGTTGCGCCCGCGTATCCGGTCGAGCTCGGCGGTGATCGCCCGCAGCTCGGCCACCGCCTTGGCCAGTTGCGGATCGTGCGGCGGGCGCGCCGGCGGGTAGGACAGGTGCCGCGCCCGGCCAAGCTCGGCCCATTCGAACAGGCTCCGCAGGCGCCCGCCGCGTGCCACCAGGCGCAGCCCCAGCTCGCTGAGCTCCGTACGGTGGCCGGCCGCGTGGGCGCGCAGGTCGGTCGCGCCAAGACCGGCGACGTGCTCGTCGAGGACGCACAGGCCGGCCCGGGCGGCGCGCAGGGCGCCCCGGCGGTCACCGAGGTCCTCGCGCCGCAGCGCCTCCGCATACCAGGCCCTGGCGCGCACGGTCGCGGCCCCGCCGTGCCGGGAGCTCGCCGCCCGACCCAGCAGCTCGCGGCTGCGTTCGTGCCGGCCACGCTCGATGTGCAGCCGGGCCGCGGCCAGGCATGCCTCCATGACCGCCGCCGGCCAGGTGCCGGCGAGCACGTCGGCGGTGCGTTCCAGCTCGGCGGTGCGCACCCGGCGGCGCCGGCGGTCGTCGAGCATGCGGCAGTTGAGCAGGGCCAGCCGGGCCAGGGCCGCCCATTCCTGCCGGTTGTGCTTGGTGAACTCGCGAGCGGCCTGGCTGGCCTGCCGGTGGGCGGCCGGCAGGTCGCCGTCGAGCATGGCCGCCTGGGCGAGCAGCAACCTGGCCTCCGGCAGCGCCAGAGCCCGGCCCTCCTGCTCGAACGCGCTCACCGCCTCCTCGGCCGCCTGGCGCGACTCGGAGATCAGCCGTACCGACAGCAGGACGCTCGCGCGGTCCACCAGCAGCTGGCCGAGCTGCGAGCGCAGCTGCCGGAAGCAGGCCTCCGCGCGGTCCATGTACGACATCGCCGCCGGCACGTCGCCGCGGCGGGCGAAGACGAACGCCAGGTTCTGGTGCACCAGGCCGAGGTT
>DASSUA010000530.1:0-3618 GCA_035707525.1 Pseudonocardiaceae bacterium | reverse complement strand
GAGTACGAGAACCGCGCCAACACGATCCTGCACGAGATGGCGCACATGTGGTTCGGCGACCTGGTGACCATGCGCTGGTGGGACGACCTGTGGCTGAACGAGTCGTTCGCCGAGTGGGCCTCGCACTGGTGCAACGCGCAGTCGACCCGGTTCACCGACGCTTGGACAACGTTCCTGTCCGTCCGCAAGAACTGGGGCTACCGGCAGGACCAGCTCTCCTCCACCCACCCGGTCTACTGCGACATGCCCGACGTCGAGGCGGTCGAGGTCAACTTCGACGGCATCACGTACGCCAAGGGCGCCAGCGTGGTCAAGCAGCTGGTCGCGTACGTCGGCCAGGACGCGTTCGTGGCGGGCCTGCGCGCCTACTTCCAGCGGCACGCCTGGGGCAACGCCACCTTCGACGACCTGCTCACCGCGCTGGAGGCGGCCTCAGGCCGCGAGCTGCGCAAGTTCGCCGCGCAGTGGCTGGAGACGGCCCAGGTCAACACGCTGCGGCCGGAGCTGTCGATCGCGGCCGACGGCACGTACGAGTCGGTGGTGGTCCGGCAGGAGGCGCCGGCCGACTTCCCGACGCTGCGTACCCATCGCATCGGCATCGGCCTCTACGACCTGGACGGCGACCGCCTAGTGCGGCGCGAGCTGGTCGAGGTCGACGTGGCCGGCGAGCGGACCGAGGTGCCCGCCCTGGCCGGCGTACGCGTACCCGACGTGCTGCTGCTCAACGACGAGGACCTCACCTACGCGAAGATGCGCCTGGACGACGCCTCGATGTCGACCGTTGTCGCGCACCTGAGCGGCTTCGAGTCCTCCCTGGCCCGGGCGCTGTGCTGGGCTGCCGCCTGGGACATGGTGCGCGACGCCGAGCTGCCGGCACGGGACTACGTCGCGCTGGCGGTCGCCGCGCTGCCTGCCGAGCGTGACATCAACCTGGTCACCATGACGCTGCGCCAGGTCCAGTCGGTGCTGTCCTTCTACGCCGACCCGGACTGGGCGCCGACCGGCTGGGCGCGGCTCGCCCAGGTCTCGCACGCCGTGCTCGTCGACGCCGAGCCGGGCAGCGGCTTCCAGCTCGCGTGGGCCCGCTCCTACGCCGCGGCGGCCCGTACCCCGGACGAGCTGGCCGTGCTCGCCGGCTGGCTGGCCGGCGAGGGAGTGCCTGACGGCCTGGTCATCGACACCGAGCTGCGCTGGACGCTGTTGGGCGCGCTGGTCGCCGGCGGCGGGGCCGGGCCGGACGAGATCGAGGCGGAGCTCGACCGCGACCGCACCGCCAGCGGGGAGCGCCAGGCCGCGTTCATCCACGCTCTCGTCGCCACCCCGAAGGCCAAGGCCGAGACCTGGCGGCGGCTGGTCACCGACCACGCGCTGCCCAACTGGTTGCAGCGTTCGCTGCTGCAGGGCTTCCAGCACCCGTCCCAGGTGGAGCTGACCGCGCCGTACGCGCCGCGCTACTTCGACGCGGTCGGTGACGTGTGGCACCACCGCGACAGCGACCCGGCGCAGGACTTCGTCTACTACGCGTACCCGTCGTTCCAGGTCGACGACGAGACCGTGGCGGCGACTGACGCGTGGTTGGAGAACGACGGCCACCCGGCGCCGCTGCGGCGGCTGGTCGCCGAGGGCAAGGACGGCATCATCCGGGCGCTGCGCGCCCGCGCCCGGGACCGCGCAAGCGCCGGCTAGCGGAGGTCATCACCGATCGCGTGCCGCTCCAGCTGCCCTGCGGCCTGACCGCGCCGGGCCGCTTCTTCCCTGCAGCTCAAGCTCCATAGCCGGGGGAGAACCGGATGCATGGAACCGTGCGTTCACAGTCCGAGGACTTTTCGGAGGCCTTCGTCCACCTCGAACATCAGTCCGTCCGGAACCCGGGCGACCGGCCGGTCGATCTCGTCCTTGCTGAGCGTGACGATAGCGGTCACATTGACTACTGAGTCACGGGGCAGCCCGGTGGCCACGGCTGGCAGAAAGACGTTACCGGGCATCGCCGCAAGACCAGTGTTTGACGTGATGACGGCAGCAATGACAGTAGCCAGCCTGCTCGTGTTGTAAGGCGTGGACTGGACAACGAGCACCGGACGCCGCTTGCCGGGCCGGCTGCCGGTCATGTCGCCCAGGTCAACCCAGTGGATGTCACCGCGCCGGATCACCACTCATCCTCGCCGGCTGCGAGCAGGCGGCGTCCCGAGGCGACAGCGGCGTGCGACGACTCGTCGTGACCGACGAGCGCGACAGCGGCGTCGATACGTGCGGCGAGCGTGCGGGTCTCCAGCTCATCCAGGTAGTGCTGCGCGGCATGAGCGAAGAACTCCGACCGGCTCATACCCATCGCGGTCGCCGTCCGTTCAGCTCGCTCGAAAGTCTCGTCGGGAATAGAGATCGCAGTCTTCATGACCTGAGTATAACCGAGTATAACCGAGTAGCGGCACTCTGGTCCTTTGCTGGTCGGTGCGGAGAGAAGCGGTCAGCGGCGGCCGGCGTGGTCGGCCAGCTGGGCGACCCCGGTGACGATGCCGCCGGCCAGGTCGCCGCCGCCGAAGGCGGCCGCCATCGACAGGGCGGCGAGCTTCGCGTCCCGGTCGGGTAGCCGCTTGCGGGCCTCAGCGCCGGTGACGATCTCCAGCAGCCGCTGGTTGGGTGAGACCGCCAGCAGCACCGACCGGTCCGGGTCGGCGAGCTGGCCGTGCAGCTTCTCGGCGTGCGCCCGGACCGGCTCGTCAAGCTCGCCGACGTAGACGCTGAAGGTCAGGCTGGTCGACCGGTCGGCCAGCCGGAGCGCCTCGTCCAGGCGCAGCAGCTGCCGGGTGGTGAACGGCCCGTCCAGCACCTCGGAGTGCCCGGTCACCGAGCCGTGCGACCCGGTCACCGGCCCGGACTGCTTGGGTCCAGCCTGGTCCAGCTCACCAGCGGTCACTTGCGCCTCCCGTCGCGCCGTGCGGGGCCGCTGCCACCGCGGGCTCCGGCCCGTCCTCGCCGGCCGGCGTCCGGGCGGGCAGCGCCGCGCGCTCCGCGGTGCCGGTGACCGCCCGGCGGTCCTCCCCGGCGGAGTGGTCCACGCCGCTCGCCTGGGCCTGCGAGGAGAGGAACCAGACCGGCGTGAACTCGAACGGCCGGCCCGGCCGGTAGCGCCTGCCGCGGCGGGAGCCGCTGGCGTACACCAGCCCGGTGACCACTGCGACGACGGCCGCGGGCACCCCCACGAAGATGAGCACCGTCTCGAGAACGCTCACGCCTCACGCCCCCAGGGGCCACAAAGGACTGACTTGGACCCGTTCACGGTAGCGGAGGGACCGCCACGTCCCACAGCGCGGGGTGCCGGTCGCGCCACGGCGCGACCTGCTCGACCTGTGCCGCGACCGCGAGCACCAAGGCGTCGGCACCCACCGCGCCGGCCAGCATGGCACCGGCCGGCAGCCCGTCCGGAGTCTGCCCCACCGGCAGCGAGACCGCCGGCTGCCCGGTGATGTTGTACGCCGCGCAGAAGGGCGAGAACCGCTTCTGCCTGGCGAAGTCCTCGGCCGGGTCGGGTGCACCGGCGAAGTAGCCGACCGGAGCCTGGGCTGCCGCGAGCGTCGGGCACAGCAGCAGGTCGTAGGGGGCCAGCGTGCGCAGCGCCCG
>DASSUA010000529.1:0-16723 GCA_035707525.1 Pseudonocardiaceae bacterium | reverse complement strand
GGACCCACCCCCCTCCCCCAATAACGGCGTGTCGTCCGTTTCGGTACGCATGTTGCACGCTTCGGTACGCGAGTCTGTCCGGTCGGGGGAACGCGAGTTGCACGCTTGGCGCACGAACGGGCGCATCGAGCGCCTTGGGAGGCGTCCCGCCTCGACTACGGAGTGATCTTCGTCACGACACCGTGACGGCTCCAGCCGCGAGGCCCTCCGAGGGGTCTGCAGGCTGCGCAACTCTGTCCGGCAGTTTGCCTAAGCGCCATCGGATGACGCATCATCGTAACTAGCACTCTCCGCTGTCGAGTGCCAAACCGCCCGGTCCGGGAGGAGTTCGAAGTGCCGACCTACGCCTATGCCTGCACCGAGTGCGACCACCGCTTCGACGCCGTGCAGTCATTCAGTGACGCCGCCCTGACCGACTGTCCGCAGTGCAGTGGCCGGCTCCGCAAGCTGTTCTCGGCGGTCGGCATCGTGTTCAAGGGCAGCGGCTTCTACCGCACCGACAGCCGGGCGCAGAGCAACGGCACGAACGGCTCCAAGGCGAAGTCCAGCGCCAACGGCTCAACGGACAGCGGCTCAACCGACAGCGGCTCACGCGACAGCGGCTCACGCGACAGCGGCTCACGCGACAACGGCTCGAGCGCCAAGAGCGAGTCCAAGGAGCCGGCCGCGGCGTCGTCCTCCAAGTCGGCCTCGAACTCTTCATCATCCAACACAGCCACGACATAACCCGGCCACCGGCCGCTCGGGATTGCCCAGTTATCCACAACGGCCGAGTTGTCCACAGGGGCACCCGGCAGGTCCTTCCCCGGTCACGCAGCGCGCCTAGCGTTGCGGTCCGTCCGCAAGTCACCGGGGAGGCGTCATGGGCCGTGGAGGCCACCGCAGGGCAGGACCGAGAACTCTCGCACCGTTGTTCCGCGAACGCCTGGCGACGGCCGTGCGCGGCCGCGGCTGGTCCAGACCGGTAGTGCTACGGCGCATCTTCGCCGCGCTGCTCGTGATGCTCGCCGCGGCCCTGGCGCTGCGACCGGAACCGGGAACCGTAACGGTGCTGGTAGCGGCGCACGACCTGGCACCGGGCCACGCGATCGTCGACGGTGATCTCACGCCCCGCCAGCTGCCCGCCGACCTGGTGCCGGCTGGCGCCCTCGACGATGCGGCCAAGCTGATCGGACGCGTGCTGGCCAGCGCCGCGCGGGCCGGTGAGCCGATCACCGACGTCCGGATGACCGGACCGCAGCTCGTGGCCTTGCAGGCGGCCGGGGGCGGGATCGCCGACGCCGTCATGGTGCCGGTGCGGCTCTCCGATCCGGACATGGCTGCATTGCTGGCACCCGGGTCCGAGGTCGACGTGGTGGGCGTGGACGAGCGGAACGCCAAACCGACGGTCGTGGCCGAGCGCGCAGTCGTGGTCACCGTGCTCGACGAGGCGCGATCTGGCCTCGGCCGCGCCGAGCGGGGTCAGCTTGTCGTGGTGCTGCTGCCAAGGCACGCGGCGACCCGGGTGGCTGCCGCCTCGCTGGCCCAACCGCTCACTATTACGCTGCGCCAGGGGCGCTGGCCGGGATGACGGACCCGGCCAGGTCGGTCAGGACATCTCCGAGCTCACCGGGAGGTCAGAGTGATCAAGGGGTTCAAGGACTTCCTTCTGCGCGGCAATGTCATCGAGCTGGCCGTCGCAGTCGTCATCGGTGTGGCCTTCAACGCGGTCATCACCGCCTTCAGCGACAACATCATCAACCCGATCATCGCGGCCATGGGCGGAGCGAACGTCAACGGTCTGGCCATCGAGTTGGTGCCTGGCAACACCGAGTCGGTCCTGGACATCGGCGCGGTACTGACGGCCCTGATCAACTTCCTGATCGTTGCGGCGATCGTTTACTTCCTGTTCATCGCCCCGTACAAGATTATCGAGGAACGGCGCAAGCGCGGTCTGGAGGCCGGACCCGCGGAGCCGACCGACGTGGAGGTGCTCAAGGAGATCCGCGACCTGCTGGCCGCGCAGCAGGGCCGGGCCGCGGCCGGGCCGCCGCGGCGACCCACCGATCCCGGCGCTTAGCGGTCCTCTTAGCGGTCCTCATGGTGCGGGGGTCGGTTCTCCTGGTACTCCCGCTCGCGAAGGCGTTCGTCCGCGTGGTCGTCGGCGCCGTCGTCAGGTTCCGACCAGGGATCGACGCCGAAGATCTCCTCCAGCTTCCGGTCGGCGCGCTCCTCGGCCATACCGTCATCATCCCAGGCTCGAGCTCCGGGCTACTCTTCGTCCAGCCCGGACAGCTCGTCGATGACGTGGGCGACAAGCGGCGTCAGCGTCGCCATGCCGTCGCGGACGGCGGCGCGGGAGGCGGCCAGGTTGACCACGAGCGTGCTGCCCGAGACTCCGACCAGACCGCGGGAGAGCCCGGCGTCCACGACGCCGGCGGCGAGCCCGGAGGCTCGCAGGGCCTCCGCGATTCCGGGGATCGGCCGGTCGAGCACGCCCTCCGTGGCGTCGGGGGTCACGTCGCGCGGCGAGACTCCGGTGCCACCGACCGTGACCACCAGGTCGACGCCTCCGATCACCGCGGTGTTCAGGGCGTTGCGGATCTCCACGCTGTCTCCGGACACCACCACGGTGCCGTCGACGACGAAGCCGGCCTCGTCCAGCAGCTCGGTGACCAGCGGCCCGGTGGCATCGTTCTGCTCACCGCGCGCGATTCGATCGTCGACGATCACGACAAGGGCTCGACCGAGACGCTGCGCGCTGCGTTCCATATCGAGCACCGTACCGGGGGCCGGACCGTCCACAGCGGACCCCTCCGGGCGCGCGCCGCTCGCTCAGGCAGCCAGCGGAAGGTGGACCTCGAAGCGGCAGCCCCGACCGTGGTTGCGCGCGGTGATACGACCCCGGTGCGCCTCCACGAGACCGCGCGCGATGGCGAGGCCGAGGCCGGCTCCGGGGTCAGCCGGCTCTGGAGTGCGTGCCTTGGTGCCGCGGAAGGCCACCTCGAACACGCGCGAGAGGTCGGGCTCGGGGATGCCACCGCAACCGTCGTCGACCCGCAGCCACCCCTCCGCGCCGTCCACGCCGGCCGCGACGAGCACGGTGCCGTCCGCCGGGGTGTGCCTGATCGCATTCGAGAGCAGGTTGCGCACGACGCGAGCCAACTCGGGGTCGCTGCCGCGCACCACGGGCCAGGTCGACGCCTCCGCCAGCACCCGCACGCCGCGCCTGGCCGCGACCGGTGCCTGCGCCGCGACGGCCTCGCTGACCACGTCGTGCAACGGCACCGAGGACAGCGTGAGCTGCAGGGAGCCGGCGGTGATCCGGGACAGCTCGAACAGGTCGTCGACCATGCCGGAGAGGCGCTCGGTCTCCCGGCGGATCGCCGCGGCGTAGCCGGCGACCTCGGCGGGCTCGAACACGACGCCGTCGGCCAGCGCCTCGGACATGGCCCTGATGCCGGCGAGCGGGGTGCGCAGGTCGTGGCTGATCCAGGCCACGAGCTCCCGCCGCGACGCCTCGGCCCGGCGCTCCCTGGCCAGCGCCTCCCGTTCCCACACACTGCGCCGGCCGATCGAGCGGCCGAGCAGCACCGCGATCGGCACGGTGACGATCGTGACCAGCCCGCAGACGAGCAACGTCGAGCGCAGCTGCGGGGTGAACATGAACCCACTTACCGCGACGACACCGGCGACCAGCGCCGCCGACGGCACGAGCACGAGAACGGTCATCGCGGTCGTGAGCGACCGTTGCCGAAGCCCGGCCAGCAGCCATGCCCCGGCCAGCGCGATCGGCAGCGAGAAGCCGATCGCGTACGGGGCGACGTGCCACAGCTCGACCCACACGAGGCAGCTCACTCCCGCCGGTCGTACCGATATCCGACGCCCCAAACGGTGACAAGGCGGCGCGGCTTCGCCGGATCGTCCTCGATCTTCTCGCGCAGCCTCCGCACGTGGACCGTCACCGTCGACTGGTCGCCGAACGTCCAGCCCCACACCCGCTCCAGCAGCTCGGCCCTGGTGAAGGCCTGGCCGCTGTGCCGCAGCAGGAACGCGAGCAGGTCCAGCTCGCGCACGGTCAGGGAGAGCTCCGTGCCACGAAGCAGCGCTCGCCGGGCGGCGACGTCGACCTCCAGGCCGGCATCACGCAACACCTGCGCGTCGACGGGGTTCGTCCGCGCCCGGCGCAGCACGGACGCCACCCGCAGGGCCAGCTCGCGCGGGCTGAACGGCTTGGTGACGTAGTCGTCGGCGCCGAGCTGCAGCCCGAGGACCCGGTCGGACTCCTCGCCGAGGGCGGTCAGCATGATCACCGGCACATCGGAGGTGGAACGCAGGCGCCGGCACACTTCGAGGCCGTCGATGCCGGGCAACATCAGGTCGAGGACGACGAGGTCGGGCTCGTGCTCGCCGGCCAGCCGCAACGCCGTCTCGCCGTCCGCGGCCAGCGCGACGGTGTAGCCGTCGCGCTCGAGATACCGGCGAACGACATCGGCGACGGTGAGGTCGTCGTCGACGACCAGCACGCTCTCGCTCACTCCCGAAGATTAGGCCCAGCTGTTGTCGCGATCGTGCTCAGAAAAGGTGGCCGTCAGCCGTTCGTAAGACGAATGAAGGTCGCGCCGGCGGGCTCGGGGGTCCGCTGCCGGCGCGACTCCGGTCCCAGCCGGGTGGGACAGGCCCGGCCGGGACCAGCCTGGGGGGGTCAGCCGCCCGCCTCGATCGTGCGGCTGCCGAGAGTGGCATCGACCGTGCGCTGATCGGTTCCGTCGCCGACCTCGATCTTGATGTTGTCGCCCGGGGCGTGCGAGCGGACGGCGGCGACCAGTTCGTCGCTGTCCTCGATCGGGCGGTCGTCGATCTTGGTGATGACCTCGCCGACCTTGATGCCCGCGCGCTCGGCGGCGCTGCCCGGCTCGACCTTGGCGACGGTCGCGCCGAGGGTCGCTTTCTGGCCCTGGCCGGCGGACACGCTGACGCCGAGCACGGCCTGGGTCGCCTTGCCGTTGCGGGTGAGCTCGTCGGCGATTCGACGCGCCTGGTCGATCGGGATAGCGAACCCGAGCCCGATCGAGCCACCCTGGCCGTCGCTGCCGGTGCTCACAGTCGCGATCGCGGAGTTGATGCCGATCACGCGGCCCTGGTCGTCGACGAGCGGGCCGCCCGAGTTGCCGGGGTTGATCGCCGCGTCGGTCTGGATGGCGTCGAGCACGGTCGTCTGGTCGCTGGCCTGGCCGCCGGCCCGCACCGGACGGTTCAGCGCGCTGATGATGCCCGTCGTGACGGTCCCGGACAGGCCCAGCGGTGATCCGATGGCGACGACCTGCTGGCCGACCGCGAGGTCGTCGGAGCGGCCGAGCTCGGCGGCGGTCAGGCCGGAGACGCCCTCGGCCCGCACAATCGCCAGGTCGGAGCTCGGGTCACGGCCGACGATGGCCGCCGACGCGCGCCGGCCGTCGCTGAAGACCGCGATCATCGAGCCGCCGTTCGCCGCCGCCTCCACCACGTGGTTGTTGGTGAGGATGAGGCCGTCGCCGGACAGCACGATGCCGGAGCCCTCACCGGCCGTCGTGCGGCCCTCCACCTGCAGCTGCACGACGCTCGGCAGCACCTTCGCGGCCACCTGCTCAGCGGAGCCGGCCGGGGCGCTGCTGGCCTGCCGGGCCGGTGGCTTCGCGGCGTCGAGGGCGGACGTTCCGGTCGCGCCGCCGTCGGCGATGTTGTAACCGACCACGCCGCCGATGCCGCCGCCGACCACTCCGGCGGCTAGCGCGAGCACCGTGGCCACGGCCGCGATGCCGGTCCGGCCCCGGCCGGCGGGGTGACCTGGCGAGGGCTGGCGAACCGCGTCCGGGCCCGGCGGCGCGGCCATTCCGCCCGGCCTGGCCGGCCCTCCCACCGGATATGGCCCGAACGGGCCGCCTGGGGCGGCGGGGCCTATCCGGGTGGGCTGGTACGGGTGGGGTCCGGCGGCCTGCGGTGTCGGCACCGGCTGGGAGGACGACACCGGCTGGGAGGGCGACACCGGCTGGGAGGACGATGCCGACTGGGAGGGCGATGCCGGCTGGGAGGGCGATGCCGGCTGGGAGGGCGACACCGGCTGGGATGACGGCGCCGGCTGCGAGCGCCATGTCGCCTGCTGCTCGGGCGAGTTCGGCTGGGCAGCCATGCCGAACGGATCGGTCGGGGTCGGGTCGTGATGCTCGGTCGTCGCGTTCTCGGCCGGCCGCTCGCTCGCAGCGTCGTCGTTGGGGCGGGCAGGCTCGCCGTTGTCGTGGGGCCGGTTCGGCTCGGTCATGCTTCTACCTTGGCGCGGTCAGCTGAGACCCGCCTTAGACGGTCCTTGGGATGTGGTGAGGTTCGCTGCCGGCCCGCCCGGGCAGCAGCGCGAACCCAGGCATACCGAAGCGGCCAACCTGCGTACCGAAACGTGCAACATGCGTACCGAAACGGACGACACGCGGGGCGGAGCGGGCGGACACGCGCGGTTAGGGGGTGGGGGGTGTGCCGGGGAGGTGTACTCGGAGGAGGGCGCCGCCCTCGGGAGGTCGGGTGGCGACCACGGCGCCGCCGTGGCGCTCGGCGACCTGCTTGACGATGGCCAGGCCCAGGCCGGAGCCGGGCATGGTGCGGGCGTGCACGGAGCGGTAGAAGCGGTCGAAGACGTGCGGGAGGTCGTCGTCGGCGATGCCGGGGCCGGCGTCGGCGACGTCGAGGACGGCGGTGCCGTCGCCGGCGGCGCGCAGGTCGAGGCGGACCACGCCGCCTGGCGGGCTCCACTTGGCGGCGTTGTCGAGCAGGTTGAGCACGGCGCGCTCGAGCGCGTTGGCGTCGCCGAGCAGCTGCCAGGGCACCATGCGCACGTCGAAGGTGATGCCGGGCGCGCGCCGGCGTGCCCGGTCGACGGCGCGCTCGATGACGTCGCCGAGCTCGACCGGCTCGTGCACGGCGAGCGGCACGTCGTCGCGGGCGAGCTCGACGAGGTCGCCGACCAGGTTGGTCAGCTCGCCGACCTGGGCCCTGACGTCGTCGTAGATGGCGGTCCGTTCGGCCTCGGGCAACCGGGGGGCGCCCGCCCGGCTGGAGGCGATGAGCAGGTCGAGGTTGGTGCGCAGCGAGGTCAGGGGCGTGCGTAGCTCGTGGCCGGCGTCGGCGACGAGGCGGCGCTGCCGCTCTCGGGACTCGGCGAGCGCGGCGAGCATGACGTTGAAGCTGTAGGTGAGCCTGGCCAGCTCGTCGTCGCCGGAGACCGGGATCGGGGCGAGCACTCCGGTGCGCGCGATGTTCTCGGTGGCCGCGGTCAGCTCCTGCACCGGGCGCAGGCCGGCCCTGGCGACGGCGGCGCCGGCGACCGCCGCGATGATGATGCCGGCGCCGCCGACCAGCACGAACAGGCTGGTGAGGCTGCCGAGGGTCTGCTTGGTCGGATCGAGCGGCTGCGCGATCACCAGGGCGACGCCGGCCCTGGCGGGCACGGCGACGACGCGCCAGTCGCCCTCGGTGCGTGGGCGGGACTGCAGGTCGCCCCGGGCGACCGCGAACTCGGCCGGGCCGATCGGCGGCACCAGGGCGCCGCGGGCATAGGCCCGGCGGCCGTCCGCGAAAACCAGGGCGACCCGGACGTCGGCGGCGCCGAACGCGGCGGCCGGAATGGCCTCCAGCACCGACTGCTGCGCGAGCGGGCTGGTGACCGCGATGTTGGCCCGCTGCACGAGGCCAGCGTCGAGCTGGCGGTAGAGGCTGGCCCGCACGACCAGGTAGGCGCCGAGGGAGACGAGCGCCACGGTGATGCCGACCGCCACCGCGGCGAACATCGCGATGCGGGTGCCGAGCGACATGTGGATCGGCGGCTGTGAGATGACCGTCATCGCGGAGTCAGGCGGGTCACGGGGGCGACTCGCGCAGGGCGTAGCCGACGCCACGTACGGTGTGGATCAGGCGCGGCTCGCCGTTCGCCTCGGTCTTGCGGCGCAGGTAGCCGACGTACACCTCGAGCGCGTTGCCCGAAGTCGGGAAGTCGTAGCCCCAGACGTCCTCCAGGATCCGGCCGCGGGTGAGCACCTGCCGAGGATGCCGCATGAGTAGCTCGAGCAGCGCGAACTCGGTGCGCGTCAGGCTGATCGGGCGGGCGTCGCGGCGAACGTCGCGGGTACCGGGATCCAGCTCGAGGTCGGCGAAGCGCAAAACGGCGGGCTGGCCGTTGTCATCGGGCCCCGGAGAGCGGCGCCGCAGCAGCGCCCGAAGCCGGGCGAGCAGTTCCTCGAGCGCGAACGGCTTGGGCAGGTAGTCGTCGGCGCCGGCGTCGAGGCCGGACACCCGGTCGGAGACGGCGTCGCGCGCGGTCAGCACGAGGATCGGCAGGTCGTCGCCGGTGCCGCGGAGCTGCCGGCACACCTCGAGGCCGTCCAGCCTGGGCATCATGACGTCGAGCACCATGGCGTCGGGCCGCTGGCCGGTTACCGCGTCGAGGGCCTGCTGCCCGTCGGCGGCGAGGTCGACGGTGTAGCCGTTGAACTCCAGCGACCGGCGAAGCGACTCCCGGACCGCGCGGTCGTCGTCCACCACGAGAATGCGCATGACCCCAGTCTTGCTCGCGCTCCTAAGAGCGGCCTGAGAAGGTCAGGACGCGTCAGAACGCGTCAGCCATACGTGGTGGGCCGGGCGTACCGGTGAGCGCGTCGAGCACCGCGGCCGCGGCCGGGTCGCCGTCGAGCAGCCCGGCCCGGCGCAGCGCAGCAGCTCCGGCGGCGCCGGCGTACCAGGCGGCGACGCCCCCGGCGGTCAGCCGCACGCCGGCCTCGCCGGAGCCCGTGCCGGGGGTGACGAGCACCCGGTCGCCGTCCACGACCAGCCGGTGGCGGCCGGCGTGCCAGGGCGCGTGCGGGTCGACCAGCTCGAGCTCGACCGAGAGTCCCTGGCGCAGCAGGCCGGCCCGCGGCCAGCCGCGCGCGGCGACCGCCGCCGGCAGGTCGACCACGCGCAGCATCCACGGCTCGGAGTGCAGCTCGACGCCGAGCGGGGCCGGCGAGAGCAGCCGCGAGTCGAGCAGGCGCAACGACACCGTGCGCAGCTGCCCCGCCCACGACCCGGCCGAGCGCAGCAGCGCCCGCCAGGCGTCCGCGTCGTGTGCGACCAGGTCGTAGACGGTCAGGCCCTCGTCACGCCGGGCGGCGGACAGGTAACCGCGCAGCCCCGCAGGTCCCGGCGCGACCGTGACGATGTCGAGCTCCAGCACCCGCGACACCTCGAACGGCTCGGTGCCGCGGTCGAGCAGGCCGTCCACGGTCGCCCCGAGGGCCTGGTAGCAGTCGTGCAGCGCGGCGAGGTCGGCCGCCCCGGCAGGGTGCAGCGGCACCGGGCGCTGCGGCGGCGGCACGGCCTGCAGCGTCGCCGGCGGCAGCTCGACACGCTCGGCGACGCCGACCTGCTCCCAGCCGCGCCCGCGGTAGAGCCCGGCGACCGACGGGTACAGCGAGCTGATCACCTGGCCGCGCTCGCGCATCGCCGGCAGCGCCGCGTCCAGCAACGCCGTGGCCACGCCGCGGCCGCGCGCGTGCGGGTCGACCGCGACGCTGGCCAGCCCAGCCATCGGCACCGCGACGCCGCCGAAGAACTGCCGGTACGGCCAGGCCCTCGCGAACCCGCTCGGCCGGCCGTCGAGCGAGGCGACCCAGCCCTGCCAGCCGCCGCGAAGCCACCTGGGGTCCGGCTCGGCCGGGCCGCCGAACGCCAGCCGGCGGATCCGCCACACGACGTCGAGATCCTCCGCGGTGAACTCGCGGATCACGACCACTCGAAGAACCCCTTGCCGCTCTTGCGGCCCAGCTCACCGCGGGCCACCTTGTCGCGCAGCAGCGGCGGCGGGGCGAACCGGGGGCCCAGCGTCCGCTCCAGGTGCTCGGCGATCGCCAGCCGCACGTCGAGCCCGACCAGGTCGGTCAGCCGCAGCGGGCCCATCGGCCAGCGGTAGCCGAGGCACATGCCGGTGTCGATGTCCTCCGCGGACGCGACGCCCTCGGCGAGCATGCGGATCGCCTCCAGACCGACCGCGACCCCCAGCCGGGAGGTCGCGAAGCCGGGCGAGTCGCGCACCACGATCGCGGTCTTGCCGAGGGCGTCAACCACGGACCGGCACGTCGAGAGCGCGCCGTCACCGGTGCCCGGATGCACGACCAGCTCGACGAGCTGCTGGGCGGGTACCGGGTTGAAGAAGTGCATGCCGACGACCCGCTGCGGCTGCGGCAGGCCGGCGGCGAGCGAGGCGATCGACAGCGACGAGGTGTTCGACGCGAGCACGGCCGACGGGCAGGCGGCCGCCGCCGAGGCCAGCACCGAACGCTTCAGCTCGACCTGCTCGGGAACGGCCTCGACGACCAGCTCGCAGTCCGGCGGCAGCGCATCGGGCCCGACCACGACCGACAGCCGCGACCCCGCGGCCTGCGAGTCGGCACCGGTCAGCTTGCCGCGGCGGACGGCACCGGCGAGCGAGTCGAGGACGGCGCCGCGGGCCGCCGCCGCGCGGCTCTCGTCGGCCTCCGCGACCGTCACCGTGACACCGGCCGCGAGCAGCGCGTGCGCGATGCCGGCGCCCATCGTCCCGCCGCCGATCACCGCGGCGGAAGCGATCACGCAGTGCCGTCCTCGCCGCCGTCCTCGCCGCCGTCCTCACTGACGTCCTCAGCAAGTTCGGCGGAGAACATCGAGACGACCTCCATGCCGCCGATCTCGGCGAGGTTCGCGCCGGCGGCCTGCCACTGCGGGGAACCGAACGCCGCGCGCATCGACTCCTTCGACTCGAAGTACAGCTCGGCCATCAGGTACGGCTCGGTGTCGCCGAGAAAACCGGGCACGAACACCCGCCCGACCCTGGCCACCTCGGCCCGAACCAGGCCGGGCGTCTCGGACACCAGCGGCATGTGCTCGGCGAAGTAGCGACGGTCGAAGGTCTCGGTGTCGGCCGGCTTGCGGTACAGCGCGACGTACTTGATCATGCTTGCCCTCCTCGAGTCCGCCACCGGACAGTAACGGTGATCAGCCCCGCCGGGCGACCTGCTCGTACATCGCGTTCAACCCGCGCACCGCCAGCAGCGTGGTCGCGATCTGGCCCTGGTCGGTCGTGGCGCACGAGCGCAGGCCGAGCTGGCCGGCGATCTCGACCAGGCAGGTGATCCGAACCGGCCGGGGGCCGCCCGAACGCACGCCGGTGAACCCGGTCCAGGCCCGGCCGGGCGGGACGTCGAGCTCGTCGGCGAGCAGCCGCGGCCCGGCCAGCCCGCCCGTGCCGTCCCGCACACATCCGGCCGTCACCTCGCTCACCTGCCGCGCGAGCTGCTCCGCCGCCGCCTCGGTGAGGTAGACCGCGCCGAGCTCGAGCCGCCGCGGGACCCGCCGCACCGGCCCGCGCTGCTCGACCAGCGTGGCGCCGGCCGCCGCCAGCCGGCCGCCGGCCTCGGCCTGCGCCGGGGGCGTGCCGTCCGTGCACAGCAGGGAACTGGCGTCAGGGCGGAAACCCTCCCGGATCGGCATGCCGTCGTGCGGCTCGGGCGCCAGCCCGTCGATCGCGCCGAGCGGGATCGCCTCGCGGGCGAGGCGTTGCGCCTCTCCCGAACTTACGGGCGCACCATCGCCGGGCAGGAACTGGTGCACGGCGACCGCGCTGGCCGCCATTATCGCCGTGACCAGGCCGGTGAGCAGCAGGATCCGGCGACGCCAACGCCGCCGGCGCGGTGGCGCCGGCACCTCGCCGGAGCCAGAGCCAGAGCCAAGACCGGAACCGGAGCCGGTCGGCCGGGCCTCCGGCTCGGTCGACGCCGCGCCGGGCTCGACCGGCTCGTCCGCCGGTCCGGCCAGGCCGGGCGTCAGCGCGCCGAGGCACGCCGCGGCCTCCCGCCGGGACAGCACGAGCGGCTCCACGCCCAACCGCTCCCGGATCAGCGCCGTGCACTGCGGCATCCGGGAGGCGCCGCCGGCCAGCAGCACGACCGGCTCGGCCATGCCGGTGGCCGCCACCACGCCGGCGAGCACCTCGACGGTGCGCCGCAGCAGCGGCTCCAGCACGGCCTCCAGCTCGGCGCCGGTGAGGTGCACGTCGGCCAGCGGGGGCGGCAGCGGGATGTCGAAGTAGTCGACCGGCAGCGACTCGCGTGCCAGCCGGACGTCCTCCCGAAGCGACGTCACCGTGCGGCCGGCCGCCTCGATGATCCGGGCCCGCCGCATCGCCAACTGCAGCAGCGCCTCGTCGAAGGCGTTGCCACTCAGGTCACTGCGGCCGTCGCTGGCCAGCACGGCGAGCTGGCCGTCGATCTCGCCGACGGCCGCGACGTCGAGCGAACCGCCGCCGAGGTCGTAGACCACCACCGTGGTGCGCGGGGCCACCGCGCCGAGGGTGTACAGCCGGGCCGCCGCCGCCAGCGGCTCGGCGACGAGGTGAACGGTCCGGGCGAACCGGTAGCCGGCCCGGCGCAGCACGAGGCGGCGAAGCGATCCCCAGCCAAGCGGGTAGGTCAGCACGAGCGCGTCCGGGCGCCGGCCACGATTGAGCCGCACGGCCCGCTCCACGCACCCGCCGATGATCGCGGAGAGCACGTCCATGATCGGGACCGTGGTCCCGCCGAGCCTCAGCGCGCCGTCGTCGACGTGCAGCTTCGGGTGCGGCTCGAAGCGGGACGGGTCGACCTTGGCCATCCGCATGGCCTCGACCCCGGTGAGCAGGCCCCGGCCCGGGTGCAGGTAAACGGCCGAGGGCACCCAGGGATGGCCGTGCGCGTCGAGCAACCTCGGCTCCGCGCGGCGGGAGCGCCCGGGTCGGGACAGCGCGGCGACGGTGTTCGTGGTGCCGATGTCGATCGAGAGCGTGTAGCCGCTCAACCAACCTCCTCGCTCACCACGCCCCCCGACCGACCGAAACTTTGATCACGGGTTGCCCTCGCCCGTGTTTCGCGCGTCATAATGCCCGCGACCCGACCCAGAAGTGGTGGTAACACGGCAGCGATGCGGCAGCTGACACCTATCGATGCGCCGACCGGCTCGCCCCGACTTCCCGACAAAACCCCACCGGCACCGCTCACCGCACCAGAGCGGCCGCGCAACCCCTGGGGCCGCGCGACGATCTTCGTCGGGGCCCTGCTCGTGATCGCCGCGGCCGGGCTGGCGGTGCTGGTCGGCCGGGGCGGCGGGCTACCGGTGACCGGTGACGGCGGGGACGGTGGCGGCGGCGGTGCCGTGCCCGACCGCGGCGCCGCGACCAGGCTCGTGGCGGCGACGATGCCGGACGGCGCGGCGTTCGAGCCCGAACTGGTCGCCTTCGTCGGCGACAACGGCGCCCGCGTCGACACCGCCTGGTCACCGGCCGGCACGTCGCTCGTGTGTGACGTCACCGCCGATCCCCCGCTACCGGCCGAACGGCGCCGGATCGCGGTCGCCACCGCCACTTACACCACCAGCGCGGACAACCGGCAGCTCACCGGCCGCTCCGAGCGGCTCACGCTCACCGCGGTCGCGCTGACCCCGGCCGGCGCCGGCCGGGTGCTCGAGGAGGCGGCCGGGGCGGTCGCGGTGTGCTCGACGAACCCGCTCAGCGCCATGCGCGACGCCCGGCTCGGCTCGCTGCCCAACGTCGACGGGGTCGTCTTCCGCGCGAGCTACAGCGACGTCTCCGGGGACGGCCCGGATCCGGCGGTCAGCTGCGTGATCGTCCGGCAGGACGGCGTCGTGCTGCGCTCGTGCGGGCTGAGCCGGGACGGCGACCGCGCCGACGGGCTGTCCGTGCGCGGGCTGGGCGAGCTGCGGGTGCGCCTGGAGCGGGCGCTGCGCGACAACGAGCTGTCACCGCCGGCGGACCAGGCGCGGACCCCGACGTGGATGCGTGACCCGGCGGTCTTCGCGCGCCGGGACGCCTACGCGCCCTGCTCGCTGCTGACCGGTGACGAGGTCGCCGACGTGAGCGGCCAGCGGGTCGTCGGGTTCGACCAGGCGGCGTGCCAGTGGGAGCTGGCGGCCGGTTCGGTCCGGCTCGCGCCCGGCGGCTTCGGCGGGGGCCCGAGCCCCGCGTACCAATCGGTGCTGCGCGGCAACACGGCGGCGTTCGCCGAGCCGGGAGAGGGCGAGTGCGTCTACAAGGTGGCGACCGACCCGACCGCAGCGCTGCGAGTCAGCGTGACCCTGACCGAACCGGGCCGGCAGCCGTGCGCGGTCGCACGCGAGCTGCTCGGCCTGGCGTTCGACCGGCTGCCCCCGGCGTGACCGGCATGGGTAGATCAGCGCTGTTGGGGGCCTTGGTGGCGCTGACGGCGTGCACCGGCCCCGCCCAGACCCCCGCGCCGGCGCCGGCCGGTGGGTCGGAGGTGGCCGTCGTCGACAGCCGGCTCATCGAGGGCGCCGACCTGTGCGGGCTCGCCGAGCCCGAGGAACTGGAGTGGCTGCTCGGCGAACGCCTGACCGAGCGGCCGACGGCCGATCCGGCCGACCTCAGCTCGTGCGCCGCCCGGTTCACCGGCACGACCCTGCACGTGGCCGGCCGGCCGTCGGCGGCGGGGGTGCGCTCGATGGTCGCCGGCAACACGGCGTTCACCCATCTCGAGGACGCCGGCTGCCGGGTCTCGGTCGCGCTGCTGCCCGGTAGCACCCCCAAGGCCGGCTCGTACCTCTCGGTCGCCGTGACCCATGCCGGTGCCGCCGCGCCGCTGGACTGCCGCACGGCCGGCCGGGTCGCCGAGCATCTGCTGAGACAGCTGCCGAGGCAGTGAACCGTGAACCGGTTACGATCACGAAACGTACAGACGTTGAAACAAGTTGATACCCGCCACCGAGACACGCCGGTGCGCCCTCGCTACGCTGCGGAACCCGTGCGGGTGGCGACGTGCCGTACCTGCTCTGGTATAGCGGGCGCTGGCATGGCGGCAGTGCGGCGCCGGTGCGTGACCCGCATCGGCGGCAACGGGTAGGAGCACGGTGAGCGAGGCGAAGCGGGCACAACCGGCTAGCTTTCGCGATGTATTCGCGGTGGGCGAGTTCCGCGCCCTGTGGCTCGCCGAGGTCCAGTCCGTGCTCGGCGACCAGCTGGCCAGGGTGGCCATCTCGGTCCTCGTGTTCGACCGCACCGGCTCCGCCGGGTTGACCTCGCTCACCTACGCCCTGACCTTCGTTCCCGACCTGATCGGCGGGCCGCTGCTGTCCGGCCTGGCCGACCGGTTCCCGCGCCGGCTGGTGATGGTCTCGGCCGACCTGCTGCGGGCCGTCCTGATCGGCCTGATGGCCATCCCGACGGTGCCGCTGGCCGTGCTGGCCGTGCTGCTCGTCGCCGCGCAGCTGTGCAACTCGCCGTTCGCCGCCGCCCAGGCGGCGACGGTGCCGAACGTGCTCAAGGGCGACAGCTACATATTGGGTCAGACCGTCCGCCAGATGACCACCCAGATCGGCCAGCTCGTCGGGTTCGTCCTCGCCGGCGTGCTCGTCGCGTTGATCGGCAGCCACCAGGCGCTCGCGATCGACGCGGCGACGTTCCTGATCTCGGCCGTCGTGATCCGGTTCGGCCTGGCTCATCGGCCCGCCGTCGCCGACGACGGCTCCGAGCCGGTGCGGTCGGTGTTCCACCGGATGGCGGCCGGGGCCCGGATCATCTGGCACGACCGCCGGCTGCGCAGCCTGGTCGGCCTCGGCTGGCTGGTCGGCTTCGCGATCGTGCCCGAGGGCCTGGCCGTGCCGTACACCCACGACGAGATTCACGCCGGCCCGGCGGCCGCCGGCCTGCTGCTGGCCGCGGTGCCGGCCGGCACGGTGATCGGAGCGTTCGTGCTCGGCCGGTTCGTCGCTCCGGAGCGCAGGCTCAGGCTGCTCGGGCCGCTTGCGGTGCTGACCACGGCACCCCTGATGGCCTTCGTGCTGCGCCCGGGGCTGATCCCGGCGATCCTGCTGCTGCTGGCCGTCGGGCTGTTCAGCGCCTACCAGGTGACGGCTGGCGCGACCTTCATGCGGATCGTTCCCGACGCAGGCAGGGGCCAGGCCTTTGGATTGGCTGGCTCGGGCGTGATCGCCGCGCAAGGCCTCGGACTAGCAGCTGGCGGGTTGCTAGCGTCCGTACTGGGTTCGGTGGCAGTCACCATCGCGGTGGCCGGTGCGGCCGGAACGCTTCTGGCGGTTCCGGCCGCCACGGCGTGGCGCCGCGCGCGCACTACCTGACGTAGCTACGTTCAGCTCTCGCTGATCACCGCGCGTCACCCGTCACTGACTGTCCACCCCATCACCAGTTCCATGAACGCATAGTCGTCTCCGTCTCCTTGTCGCGCGCCCGGCACGCGCGCACGTCTATGAAACGCCATATTCTACGAATCGCGATAGACCAACCGACCGAGTGACAACTGGTACACCGTTGATTACGGTGGCAGCGTGCAAGGGGGCCCGTGAGCGTCAACCACGTGAGTGCTGCCGGAGCAGGCGGCGGCCCGGCAGGGGTCGGCGCCATGTCCGCGCGGCTGCGAGGGCAGCTGCGGCTCGTCCGCCCGAGCCGATGGGGGCTCTGGGAGGTATCCCGTCGCGCCCTCTGGTACATCCTCGCGGTCGACGCCGCCGCGGCGGCCGTGGTCGCGTTCTCGCTGGTACACACCCAGTTGGACCGTTCCGAGCTGTTCCCGTTCCTGGCCCTGATGGCCTGCGGGGCGCTCTACATCGAGGCGTCGCGGTCGATCGAGCGCATCCGTGAGTACTACGCCGGCACCCCGCACGCCGACCTGAACTCCGTCTGGCTGTT
>DASSUA010000528.1:0-4816 GCA_035707525.1 Pseudonocardiaceae bacterium | reverse complement strand
GGCCACGGGCATCGCCCGGCGGCGATGATCCAGTAGCTGCCGCCTTTGGATGATCGTCGTTTTGGTGCCATTGACCGCGCTCAGCGCGGCTCGCGGCACCGAAACGGTGATCATGACCCGGCGACACTGCTGAGAGCGTCGCACTGTGCTGGCGTGGTTACCGATGGCCACCAACGAGGGGTGACGGGCGCGGCCGGTCACCTGATCGGCCGCTCAAACGAGTCAAGATCGCTGAAAATGTGCGCTCACCATGCGGTGTGGGCACCGAAGGTGCACGGTGGCCTCACACTTTCAGTGATCTTGGACGGAGTTGGGCCAGCGTGGGGTCGGTGACGGCCGCCGGCCGGCGGCGCAGCACTGAACCCGGCGCCGACCGCGTCCATGCCATCGGTCGCCGGGCCCCGGCACGGCGGGCCTGACGGCGTGAGCCACTTGTCGCGGGAGACGATCTCGGACCAGGCGCAGCCGGAAACTCACCGTCTCGTGATCACGAGAACGAGGGTGACTGGCGTGGTGTGCCCGGGACTGCGCTAGCGTGCGGTTCCGTGCGAGTGGCCGTGCCTAGGGAGAGCAGAGCGTACGAGCGGCGGGTCGCCCTGGTGCCCGGGTTGGTGCCGCGGCTGACCAAGGTCGGCTTGACGGTCGCCGTCGAGCCGGATGCCGGTGTGCAGGCCGGTTACGACGATGAGGCGTACCGCGCCGCGGGTGCGCAGGTGGCCGCGGACGCGCTGGACGGGGCACAGGTGCTGCTCGGCGTGCAGCCGCCGACCGTCGCCCAGATCGCGCGGCTCGCCGGGGACGCCGTTACGGTGTCGTTCCTGCCGACCGCGCACGAGCTGGACCTGGTGCGGGCGATGCGCGACTCGGGCCGCACGGCCCTGTCGATGGAGCTGGTGCCGCGGATCTCCAGGGCGCAGACGATGGACGCGCTGTCCTCCCAGGCGGTCGTGGCCGGCTACCGGGCCGCGCTGATCGCCGCCGAGCGGTTGCCGAGGTTCCTGCCGCTGCTGATGACGGCGGCCGGCACGGTGCCGCCGGCTCGGGCGCTCGTGCTCGGCGCCGGGGTCGCCGGCCTGCAGGCGATCGCGACGTTGCGCCGGCTCGGCGCGGTCGTGTCGGCCTACGACGTGCGCGCGGCGGCGGCCGAGGAGGTGCGCAGCGTCGGCGGCGAGTTCATCGACCTCGAGCTGGAGACGCTGGAGGGCTCGGCCGGGTACGCCAGGGAGATGACACAGGAGCGGGCACTGCGGCAGCGCGAGCTGCTGGCGCCGCACATCGCCCGGGCGGATGCGCTGGTGACCACGGCGGCGGTGCCGGGCCGGCCGGCGCCGTTGCTGGTCACCGCGGACATGATGGCCGGCATGAAGGGCGGCTCAGTCGTGGTCGACCTGGCCGCCGAGCAGGGCGGCAATGTCGAGGGTTCGGTGCCGGGGGAGGAGCACCTGGCCGGCGGGGTGCTGCTGTGGGGCGGCCGCAACGTCCCCAGCCAGATGCCCGCGCAGGCCAGCCAGCTGTACGCGATGAACGTGCTGAACCTGCTGCTGCTGATGGTCGACGGCGGTGCGCTGCGGGTCGACCTGGCGGACGAGGTGATCGCCGGCTGCTGCGTCACGCACGGTGGCGAGATTCGCCATCAACCGACCGGTGAGCTGGTTGCTGCCGGGAGCTAGTGGCGCGCCCTGACTCGACCGGTCTGCTCGCCGCCGGCGCGCTGTTACGCGTCCCATCGGCCGACGCGGCGCTGGACGCGGCGCCACGCGCCTGATCGGGACGCGCCTGATCGGGTACGGCGGCGCCGTCTCGAGCCGGTTCGATGGGCTGCGGCGGGACCGGTACCCCGGTGCGCAGCAGCGGAACCGTCAGCGCCGCCAGCACGACCAGCACCAGAATGCCGGCGATCACGAAGACCGAGCCGAGCGAGGTGGCCACGGCGAGCGGCCCGGCCAGGCCGGCGCCGATCGGCATCAGGCCGTGGGCGACCATCCGGTAGGCGCCGGAGACCCGGCCCATGGCGTACGGCGGGGTGAGGTGCTGCCGGCGGGCCGCGCTGAGCACGTTGAAGGCGCCGACCCCGATGCCGATCAATGCGTTCGCCACCAGTGCGGCGACGACCGAACCAAGCGCACCGAACAGGATCATTCCGGCGGCAATCACCGCCATGCTGGCGACCAGGAGCGCCCCATCTGGCCACCTTCTGACCAGTGGCACGATGACCCGTGTCGCGGCGAGCGTGCCCAGCGAACCGATGATGAGCAGGCTCGCCACGAACGACGGTTGCATGCCGAGGTCTTTGATCGCATAGAGCGGGGTCAGCGCATTCACCGCGGCAATTGCGAGCGTCGCCGTGCAGACCAGGCTCACCAGGGTGCGCAGGCCCGGAGTCCTGGCCAGCAGCCGCAGACCGTCCGCCACCTCGCCGGCGAGGTTGGTCCGGCTCGTCTGGCCGGGCTTGCGCTTTGGCTCGAAGTTGGGCAGGCCGAGAACCAGCGCCGCGGCGACAACGAATGTGAGGCCATCCAGGGCGAAAGCGAGCTCCGGGCCGAGCGCAAACAGCGCACCGGCGGCCAGTGGGCCGGCCAGATAAAGCCCGATGGCATGCACGACAAAGAACCGTGAATTTGCTTCATGCAAATTCTCCGGGCCGGCCAGCTCGACCATCAGGATCTGCGACGCCGGGTAGGCGAAGGTCTCCGCCGCGGTGAGCGCGAAGGCGAACGCACACATCAGCGGCACGCTGGCCTGGCCGGTAATGATCGCCACGACGAGTGCACCGGTGAGTACGGCACGTATCAGATGCGCGCTGACGACGACCAGGCGCGGATTCATCCGGTCGACGATCGCCCCCGCCGGCAAGGCGCACAGAAGCCAGGGGAGCACCTCCGCGGCCGTCACGGCGGAGGCCGCCAGCGCGCTGCCGGTCTGCACCGCTACGAACAGTGGCAGCGCGAGGGCCCGGACGCCGTCACCGACCAGCGAAACTGTCCACGCCCACCACAGTCGCCGGAAAGCGGGGGTGTCGACACCGCGCGCGTCCCCGCCGGCACCGTGGCCGAACGAGGGGTGCACCGCGGCCACTCGACCTCCTCAGTCCCGATGCCCGGGTGGACGGCGGGGATGCTTACGGTATTCGACCGGGCACGTTACGGAAACCCGGTGCCTACCGGCCCCGCCGTCCCTGGCAGGGACGACGACCCCCGATTGACGGGTTTGGAGCCGGCTTCGTATTATCTGAGCAATTGGCGTCATCTGCCTCAGGTTATGTCGCTCGTAAGGAGTAGACCAGTGCGTACCGGTAGCTGCGGCATCAGCGTCCGCGTCCGGGTTCTTCGTGGTTGGGAGATCCAGGGCTAGTTTGATCGTGACGCGCTGTTGCGCGTTCACGCCCCATCCTGTGTCTTCGGGCGCCATGGTTCGGTTACTGACCGTGATTGGTCGGCAATGATCATGAGCGTTTAGTGACAGCGAATTTCGACTGGACAAGCCGGCGCCCTCACGGGCTGGCGCCCGACGAACAGGCCGGTGAGGGGTAGTCTTCGTCGCCACGGCCGGCACGGGCCGGCATGACCGCCGGTCGCCGGGTGAGCTGGAGGCGGTTGGACTGGAGGCGGGTGAACTCGAGGCGGGTGAACTCGAGGCGACGGTCGGCGCAGGGCCAGGCCGGCACCAGCGGGACGGTGGCGGCCAACCGGGGCGGCCGGCTGGTGGCCTTCGCTTCGGGTGTCTTTCTGGTAGCAACCGGCGCCGCCGCCGCGACGGTCGCGACGTCCGACTGGCAGCCCCGCCCCCTGGATGTGGTGGCCGGGTTGGCGCTGGTGTCGGCCCTCGTGCTAGCCCGAAAGGTCGCCATCCTCGTCGGCATCCGCAAGAACGCCCTGCAGATCAACGTCGTCGAGATCCCCCTCATGGTGGGGCTGCTCACGGTTGAGGTCCCGGTCGTCCTGTTCGCCTACGTCGCCGTGATGCTGTCCGCCGGCCTGTCGCGGCGCAACCGGCCCGCTCAGCTGGCGATCAACGCCGGCAGCGCGAGCCTTCAGGTCACCTTGACCTACCTGCTCGCGGTCGCGCTCATGACGCAGCTGCCCGGCGGCGCGCCGTTCTGGTCGGCGATTCTGGTCGGCTTCGCCGTCGCCCAGGCGACCACCGCGCTGCTGGGGCTCAACGCGATCTGGCTGATGGGCGCCGGCAATCCCACGGTGGCGGCCCGGCTGATGGCGCACATGTACGTGGTTGGGCTGCTCAGCGCGGTCGTCGGCATCATCGGGGTCCAGCTGGTGACCGGCATCGACTGGGGTTGGCTGCTGCTCGGGCTGCTGTCGTTGTCGCTCGTGGCCGTCTACCAGGCCTACTACGGCCTGCTGCGGGAGCAGCGCGATCTCGGCCTGCTCAACCAGGTCAGCCTCGTGGTCGCAGGTGCCGGCAGGGACGCCGACGGCCGCGACGAGACCACCGGCGACGGCCAGGTGACCGACGTGTGGCTGCCGGCCGCAGAGCTGATCAGGGAGCAGCTCAACGCCACCAGGGTCGTGCTGCACCGCGAGGCCTTCCCGAGCCAGGGCGTGCGAACCGTCGTCGCCGGCGAGCCGCTACCGCCGTCGGCCCCCAAGGACGACCTCTCGATCCTGTACGGCGACGTGCTCTCGGGCGCTCCCGACGGCGGCGTGCAGCACGCCAACATCGTCGACGCCGAGCTCGACGTCCAGCACCAGCTCGAGCTGCGCGGGGCGCGGGAGACCCTGGTCGTGCCGCTGCGCGGTGCGCACCAGATCCTCGGCGTGCTCGAGGTGCACGACCTGCAGAGCCGGCTGCGCGGCTTCTC
>DASSUA010000527.1:0-3235 GCA_035707525.1 Pseudonocardiaceae bacterium | reverse complement strand
CCCGCTCGACCGAGCCAACGCCCGCCTCGCCCACCGCCTCTGCAACCAACAGCAAGGCAACCGCATCACACCTGTCGTCGACCCACGCGCCTGGTGACCAGCCCAGGGGCAGGGGGGCGGGTCCACGACGGGTCACAGAAGGCGGCAGACCCGCAGCCCTTCCCTCCCGTTTTTCCCCCCGCGTGCGCCCGACGAGCGTGTTGTGAGGGACGGTAGCGGTGGCGACGGCGGCTGAGCGTCAGCGCAGGTCGCGGGCCCACAAGCGGGGCGAGCACGGGCTGTGTGACCCGGCCCGGTGTGACGCCCGGGCCGGCGTGACCAGGCCGGTCGACGCGGGCGCGTCTGTGACGCCGGCCGTGACAACCCCCGCCGCGGCCGCGGCGGCGGAGCCGGATCCGGTCGCGCCGCACCGCCCGGGCGAGATCGAGACCGAGGTCGCCGAGTTCGTGGCGCAGCTGCAGTTCGACGACGGCGACCCGCGGCGGGTGCTGGCCCGGATCGCGGTGATGCTGGCCCGCAAGGTCGACGCGGCCAGTGCCACCGCCGGCGCGGTGCGGGAGCTGACGGTGCTGCTCGGGCAGCTGGCCGAGATCCCGGAGCAGCCGGCCGGGCCGCTGGACGGTATCCGGGCCCGCAAGGCGACCCGCCGCATCAACCAGCTGGTGCAGAGGGCCTCCTGAGCGTGCTGCTGGGCCGGCAGACGCCGACCTTCCAGTGGCGGCCCGAGTGTTGGTCGTGCGCGGCGGTCGAGGCGATCGAGCTGTACGAGTCGCTCGGGCCGCGGCTCGACCCGTGGCAGAAGCACTGCCTCGAGCTGGCGCTGGGCGAGGACGAGCTCGGCGACTGGGCGACACCCGAGGTCGGGCTGGAGGTGCCGCGTCAGAACGGCAAGGGCGGCATCACCGAGGCGGTGGAGCTGACCGCGCTGTTCGTGTGGGGCATGCGGGTCATCATCCACACCGCGCACCTGATCGACACGAGCAAGACCGCGTTCAAACGCACCGCCGACCTGGTCGAGGGGTCCGACGACCTGATCCGGCGGGTCAAGCGGATCAACCGCACCAACGGCGAGGAGGCGATCGAACTTCTCGACGGGGCGGTCCTGAAGTTTCGCACCCGCACCGGCCGCGGCGGGCGCGGCCTCACCGGCGACATGGTGGTCTTCGACGAGGCGCAGGAGCTGGAGCCGGCGCAGATGGAGGCGTTGGTGCCGACCATCCTGGCCCGACCCAACCCGATGATCGTCTACACGTTCACCCCACCCAAGCTGGGGCAGCAGTTCGTGACGCAGCTTCGCCGGCGGGCCCGGGCCAAGGAGCCGGGCCTGGCCTACGGCGAGTGGGCCAACGACGCCGGCGCCGACCTGAGCGACCCGCAGGTGCTGGCCCGGGTCAACCCGGCCTACGGCATCCGGGTCACGGCCAAGACCCTGGCCATCGTCCGGGCGACCCTCGGCGAGGACGGGTACGCGCGGGAGTGCGGCGGGATCTGGCCGCCCGACCCCGACGCCGAGTGGCAGGTCATCAGCGAGCAGGCGTGGCGGGACCGGCACGACCCGGCCGCGGTCATGGAAGGGCCGCGGGTCCTCACCGTCGACGTGGTCCCGGACCGCTCCGCCGCGGCGATCGCCTCGGCCGCTCAGCGCACCGCCGGCGGCCGGATGGTCGCGGTGGTCGCCGCCGCACCCGGTGTCGGCTGGGTCGTGCCGCTGCTGATCGGCCTGGTCGCGCAGCGCAAACCGAGAGTGCTGGTGATCAACGACAAGGCGGTCGCCGACGCGGCGGAGGCGGCCGGGCTGAAGGTGTACCGCCCCTCCGGTGGCGACATGGTCTCGGCCTGCACCGGGTTCTACGACGCGATCGCCGGCGGCGACCCGGACACCTGGCACCTGGGCCAGCCCGAGCTGACCGACGGTGTCGCCGGCGCGGTCAAGCGGATCCTCGGCGCCGGCAAGGAATGGGCGTGGGACCGCCGCCTGGTCGCGGTGAACATCTCCCCGCTGGTGGCGTGCACCCTCGCCCTCTGGGCCGCCAGCACGCCGCGGATCCACCAGAGCAGCCGCGCGCCGCTGGCCGCATACGCCTAACCCGACCTTGGAGGTGCCGACCGTGACCGTTGCCCAGGTGGCCGAACCGACACCGGTGGGGCGGGTCACCGCCCAGGCGCAGCAGGTGCCGCCACCCGGGTTGGCCGTGCAGGCCGTCGCCGCGGTGCTGCTGATGGGCCTGGGCGCGGTGGCGTACCGGGGGTTGGCGGGGCTGCTGCGCCTGCTCGGCCGGGTCTTGTACGTCGCCGGCGCTGCCGCCTGGCACGTCAGCACCTGGTCGGCCACCGCGGTGCGGCTCGGCTGGGTCGACGCGCGGGACGCGGCCCGGCAGCGCACCCTGGAGCTGGCCCAGGCGGCCACGCAAGCGCAGGCGCAGCCGTGAGTGGCCAGCGGCCCGACCGCGGGCGGGTGCGGGAGTTCGTCGCCGGCGGATACCGGCCTGAGGAGGTGCTGGCCGCGTTGCCGCCGGGCGACATCGAGCAGCTGCTGGCCACGCTGCCGCGCCAAACGCCGCAGGTGTACGGCGAGCTGCTCTGCACCCGGCACGACGATGGCCGCGTCATCATCGACCGGGCCGACCCGGTGATCGGGGTGTCGCCACAGCTGCTGGCCGACCCCGACCTGCAGCACGTGGCCGTCGACCCGGCCGGCAACCTGGTCTTCGCCCGCCAGGCCGCGTACCGGCCGGTCGGGTTCGCACCCAACCGGGTGCTGGTCTGCGTGAGGGTCTGGTAGGTGCCCGGCTCCGCGCTGGCGTTGGTCGACCGGATCAACGCCGCCCGGGCCGCGCCGGTCCTGACCGGCGAGGTGCTGCCGCGCGCGGACCGCGGCGCCCGGGCCCGGTCGTGGCTGGACTTCTCCTCGATGTTGGAGACCTTCAGCGTCGCCGGCAGCCGCTACGTTGCCACCGTCGGGTCCGGCAGCCGCACCGAGGAGCGGATCGAAACCAACTTCCGCGGCCTGGCCGAGGCCGCCTACAAGCGGCACGGTCCGATCTTCGCGTGTTGCGCGACGCGGCAGCAGGCGTTCAGCGAGGCCCGGTTCATGTACCGGCAGCTGCGCGACGGGCGGCCCGGTGACCTGTTCAGCAAGAAGACCTTGGACATTCTGCGCCGGCCCTGGCGGGGCGCCACCACCGGTGACCTGCTGAGCCGGATGATCCTGGACGCCGACCTGGCCGGCAACGCG
>DASSUA010000526.1:0-6067 GCA_035707525.1 Pseudonocardiaceae bacterium | reverse complement strand
CGCCCCCGCCAGCGGCAGCTCCGGCGCCGCCGCCAACCCGTCCAACCGGTCCAGCCAGTACCGCCGCGCCCGCTCGAACCGCCCCGAACCCACCAGCCCCTCCACCGCGAGCTGGTAGTCCCGGAACGACACCTCCACCTTGGGCCACACCCGGCCCGGGTCCGCATACCGCTCCGACAGCTCCCACAGCAGCCGGGCGATCGAGGCACCGTCGGCGATGAGCAGGTCGACGACGAGATGCAGCCGCACCCGCCGCTCGTCCAGCCGGGTCGCCCGCACCTCGAACAACGGCCAGCACGAAGGATCGAACGAGGAGTCGCCGAGGCCGGCGCGCAGGTTCGCCAGCCGGGCGTCGCGCGCCGCGGCGTCGTACGCCGAGAGGTCCTCCCGCCCGAACCGGTAGTCACCGACCTCCGGCAGGACCCGCTGGTACCCGTCGGGTGACACCACGGTGCGCAGCGCGTCGTGCCGGTCCACCAGCCCGTTGAACGCAGCCTCCAGGCGGTCCACGTCAAGGTCCACCGTGTCCAGCTCGGCATAGAACGTCGAGGTCACGTTGCCCAGCTCGAACGGACCGTCCCGGCCCAGCAGGTACGCCTGCTGCACGTCGGTGAGCGGGAACGGCTCGAACCGGCCCGCCGGGTCCGGCTCGACCCGCAGGCCCGGCTCCGCGCCGTTTCCGGCCCCGCCGGCCGCGTTGGCGCGCTCGTGCAGCAGCAGCTCGGTGACCTGCTCGGGATCGATGCCCTCCAGTAGCTGGTCGAGCGGCAGCGACAGGCCCAGGCACGCCTGCACGACGGTCTGCAAGGTGACCGCCTGAAGCGACTCGAACACCAGCTGGCCGCGTACGGCCACCGCGTCGTCATCGACCTCGAGGATGCACGCGCACAGCCGGGCGATCTCGGCACGGACCGCCGGCCGCAGCTCGTGCACGGGCAGCCGGCCGCTGCACGCCTCGGCCAGGCGCAGGGCGGCCTGGTGCAGTCGGGCGTCAATGTCCATGACAGCTGCGTCGGAGTTCTCGGACATAGTTTCCCCGTTTCGATCCCGTGGCGGGCGTCGGTGGACCGGCAAGCGGTTCACCCATTCGGTGTGTTGCATCAGTGATTGCGTGGGTCTCGGATCGTCCGCCCGTCCAGTCCCGATACGCTGGTCTTTCGGTCGCGCCCGGACCGGCACCACATTCACACTAGGGACCTGCGACCCCGATGTTCGGGCCCGGTGCCCTTCTTCATTGAACCTTTATCGATCTAGCGGCTAAAACAACGGCCTTCGCTCGACATTGTCGTTCATGAAGCGATAACGAGACCGAGAGAAGGTGAGGGCCATGACCACGACCACCCTCGACGCGGTGAAGACCGGGCCTCCGGCCGGCGGCCGCTTCGCCAGAGCCGGATCGCTGTGGGGGTTGCTCGGCGCCGTCTGCTGCGTCGGCAACGCGCTGGCGGTCGCCACCGGCCTCGGGGCGTTGTCGTTCTTCGGTGTGTGGATGGACCAGTACCAGGTGTACTTCGTGCTGGCCAGCCTCGCCGCCATGGCGGCGGTACTGACCTGGATGATCCGCCGGCTCGGCCTGCGTTCCGCGAAGCGGGTGGTCCTGCGACACGCCGTCGTCATGGTGGTCGCCTATGTGGTGACACTCGGCGTAGCGACGATGATCTCCGGCCTCATCGCCGGTTGACGCCCGTTTGTGGCAGGGCCGGACAGCGCGGGCGATAGGAGGCCACATGTTCGCTCTCGCCAAACTTATCGACACCGCCGCCCCGCCGTTTACCGGACTACCGACCAGGGCCGCGGCCGGGCGGTATGGCGTTGGCCCGGATCGCCCCGGACCCGGCGTGCCGCAAGGGGTACGGCCGTCCGGCCTTGCGGCCGTGGTGGAGGACCTGCGCGCGGCGTACCAGAGGGACCCGGCACTCTACGGGTCCCGCGCGACCGAGCTGCTGCTGTACCCCGGGCTGTGGGCGCTGTGGGCGCACCGGGCCGCGCACGGGCTCCACAACCGGCACGTGCCGTGGCTGCCGCGCCTGCTGTCGCAGGGCGCCCGCCTGTTCACCGGCGTTGAGATCCACCCAGGCGCCCGCATCGGCCGCCGCTGCTTCATCGACCACGGGATGGGTGTGGTGATCGGGGAGACGGCGGAGGTCGGCGACGACGTGACCATCTACCACGGCGTCACGCTGGGAGCGCGGGGGTTCTGGCGCGACGAGAAGGGCGCCAAGCGCCATCCGACCATCGGCGACGGGGTCATCCTCGGAGCGCGCAGCAGTGTCCTCGGCCCGGTGACCGTCGCCCGCGGCTGCCGGGTGGGCGCACATGCCCTTGTCGTCAACGACGTGCCGTCGGGAACGACGGTGACCGCGCCGCCCGCCGTCGCGCACACCGGCCGGCAGCAACCGATGCCACTCGAGTACGAGATCTAGTGTCCTCCAGCCGCGCGCACGCCGGCACGGTCCGGGGCGCGCACCGCCAACCTCGGCACGACCATCACCCATACCCAACGGTCTACAACGGACGAACAACTCAGGACGCTAGGAGGCACCAATGCCTATCCATCCCGATGTGCTCAGCCTGATCGGCCACACACCGCTGGTGGCGCTGCGCCGTTTCGGCGCCGGGTTGCCGGCCCGCCTGGTCGGCAAGCTCGAGTCGGCGAACCCCGGTGGCAGTGTCAAGGACCGCATCGCGATCAGCATGATCGAAGCGGCCGAGGCCGCAGGCCAGCTCCAACCCGGTGTGGAGATCGTGGAACCGACCAGTGGCAACACGGGCATCGGCCTCGCGCTGGTGGCGGCGGCCAAAGGATACCGGCTGACCCTGACCATGCCGGAGAGCATGAGCGTGGAGCGGCGGGCCCTGCTGACCGCGTACGGCGCCCGGATCGTGCTCACTCCGGCGTCCGAGGGCATGCGCGGCGCCGTCGCCCGCGCAACGGAGCTGGCCGAGCGGCCCGCGACGTTCATGCCGCAGCAGTTTGAGAACCCGGCCAACCCTGACGTCCACCGGCAGACGACCGCGCTCGAGATCTGGGAGGACACCGACGGCGAGGTGGACATCGTCGTGTCCGGTGTCGGCACCGGCGGGACCGTCACGGGCGTCTCCGAGGTGCTGCGGGGCAAGAAACCCAGTGTCTACATGGTCGCCGTGGAGCCGGCCGAGTCCCCGGTCCTGTCCGGTGGCTCCCCCGGCCCGCACGGAATCCAGGGCATCGGCGCCGGCTTCGTACCGCAGGTGCTCGACACCGACGCCTACGACGAGGTCGTCCAGGTAGGTGTCGAGCCGGCCCGGGCGGCGGCCCGCCGCCTGGCCCGGGTGGAAGGGATCCTGGTCGGGGTGTCCAGCGGCGCGGCCCTGCACGCCGCGACCGTCGTGGGAAGCCGGGACGAGCACGCGGGCAAGCTCATCGTCGTGGTGCTGCCCGACACCGGCGAGCGCTACCTCAGCACCCCGCTGTTCGCCGACGCGTAGCGCCGGCCGGCTCCGAGGGAACGGACGTGGCCGCGGCGACGAGGCTCACGAGACCGCGTACCCGGGTCGAGGTGACTCGTCGGACCGACGGTCCACATTGGCCGCCGGTCCGACGAGACCCGGTTACGCCGGCACGCTGGCCAGCAGCTTGAACGCGGTCGCCGCGTCACCGGCCAGCAGCGCCCGGTCGGCGTCCGCGACCGCGGCTGCCCAACCGGGTCGGGCCCGGCCGGCGACGACCGCGGCCTGCGCCCTGTCGCGGGCGACCGAGACGATCTCCTCCTGGAGCGCCTGCGGGTACGCCGCTGACGGACCCGACGCGGCGAGGGCGAGCGCCCTGTCGTCGCGTGGTGTCGTGCGCAGGCCCCACCCGAACGGGAACAGCGGGTCGTAGCTGGCGTCGCCGGCGTTGATCGGCACCTGCGCCTGCGTGCGCGGCCAGGTCATCGAGAGCCGGCCGGTGAAGGGCCGCTTGCCGAAGAGCACATCGGCCACGCCGGCTCCCTCGCTGCCCGGCAGCCACGAGGCGACCAGCGCGTCGATCTTCCCGAGCTGGTCGGTCAGGACCTGGGGCCGCCCGGACACGACGAGCACGACGCAGGTCTCGATCGCGTCGCACACCTTGTCGACCACCGCCTTGTCGCCGGGCTGGAGGCTCAGCGACTTCTCCTCCTGCTGGGCCGGCGTGCACCAGCCGCACTCGGGCCCGCCGGCGTCGCCGTAGCCCTCGGCGTACGGCGTCTCGCCGACCACCACCACGCCGACGTCGGAGCCGGCCATCGGCGCCGACGCGTCCGCGCTGTACGTGACGGCGGCGTGCGGGGCAACCTCGCGGATGCCCTCGAGGACCGTGGTGCCGGGGATGATGTCGCCGGAGATGCCCTGCCACGAGATCGTCCAGCCGCCGGCCTGGTTGCCGATGTTGTCCGCGTTGCGGCCGGCAACGTACACCTTGGCGTGGCTGCCCAGCGGCAGCGCGCTGCCGGCGTTCTTGAGCAGCACCTGCGACTCCGCCACCGCTTCCCGGGCGAGCTTGCGGTGCGCCGCGCTGCCGACCGTGCCGATGCCGTCCAGCGACGCGAACGGGCGCTCGAACAGGCCGAGCTCGAACTTGGCGTGCAGGATGCGGCGTACCGCGTCGTCGATGCGGGCCATGCTCACGTTGCCGGCCGTGACCTCGGCGAGCAGCAGGGACTCGAACTGTCCCGCGCTGTACGGCTCCATGAACATGTCGGTGCCGGCGTTCACCCCGGTGCGCACCTTGTACGCGGTCAGCCCGCCGTTGGTCGGGTCGGACGGGTCCGGGATCTGGTGGATGCCCTCCCAGTCGGAGATCACGAGCCCGCCGAACCCGAGCTCGCCCTTGAGCACGCCGGTGATCAGCTCGTGGTGGGCGTGCATCTTGACCGGGTTGCCGACGCCGTCCTCGGTCCAGTCCACACTGGAGAACGACGGCATCACGCTGCGGACGTCGTACCGCCCGATCGCGTCCACGTACGGCGCGAGGTCGATGCGCCAGAAGTCCGGGCGGCTGGTGACGGTCACGCCCTGGTCGATCGTGTACCGCTGCTCCCACCAGGGCTTGCCGACGTTCGCCGCCGCCACCGCATAGTCGTACCCGGTGTCGCCGTCGCCGGCGTAGTGCTTGGCGGTCGCCAGCACCCGGCCGGCGTCGTCCAGCTTGCCCCGGTGCCGGCCCTGAAGACCGTCGATGATGGTCTCCATCCGCACGACCAGCGCGGGGTCCTCGCTGAAGCTCTCATAGGTGCGGCCCCAACGCTCGTCACGCGCCACGCAGACGCACGGCCCGAAGCTCCACGGGATGCCGGTCGCGCGCACCTCCTCGGCGGTGGCGTGCCCGACCTTCTCGACGAGTGCCGGGTCGCGGGTCGCGCCGAGCCCGATGTTGTGGGGGAAGATCGTCGCGCCGTACACGTTGCCGTGGCCGTGGACCGCGTCGATGCCGTAGATGAGCGGGATGCCCAGGCGCGTGCCCAGCGCCTGTTCCTGGAACGTGTTGACCATCTCGACCCACGCGGCCGGGGTGTTGGTCGCGGGCGTCGAGCCACCGCCGGACAGCACGGACCCGAGGCGCAGCTGGGCGATGAGCGCCGGGTTGCCGGCGACCGCGCCGCGCTCGGCCTGCGTCATCTGGCCGATCTTCTCCTCGATCGTCATGCGCCCGAGCAGGTCTGCGACGCGCTGGTCGATCGGCAGCTTCGGGTCGCGGTACGGCACGTACGCGGCGGCGGCGAGGGCCGGCGTGGTGACCGCCTGCGGCGTGGGCGCGGCGACCGCCGGCAGGGGGAGCAGGACGAGGGCCAGCCCCACGCTCAGGGCGCTGAGCCCGACACGCCAGCCCAGCGTGGATGTTCGCATGTCGTTCAACGGGCCTCCTCGGATCGGTCGCGGACGGCGCGGGCCGGACACAACCGGGCCGGGCCGGCGGCAGCCCGCCGCTGGTCCGCAGAGAGTCGACAGGGGGCGGTTGCTACCTCACCTGCCAGCCAAACATCGCTGGCCGGACATATCTAGGGTCTGGCCGCGTCTACGTGCTTCCGTACAAATTAGTACTGGTTTGTGTACATGATCTTTAGGG
>DASSUA010000525.1:0-3677 GCA_035707525.1 Pseudonocardiaceae bacterium | reverse complement strand
CAGCTCCACGGCCACCGGCCGGGCAGTCGTCGCGGATGCGCTGCGGCCCGTCGACCCCGTGGGCGCCCGCGCCGCGGAGCAGGAGACGGCCTGGCGCAGCCGGTACCTGCTGCACTTCCGGCGGCTCGTCGAGGCGGGACTGGACCGTAGCGAGGACTGGCTCGCGATCGCCGAGGCCGGCCTGGACTCGGCGAACCGCCGGATGTGTGTCGTCGCCGGCGGCCGGGACGCGCCCGTCGCCTCCCTGCTCGACGCGGCGGCCCGCCGGCCGCTGGAGACCGTCGAGGTGAAGGGCTCGGGCGGTCCCGAGGCCGAGTTCACCCTGCCCTACCAGGGGCGCCGGCTGGCCGGCGAGCCGCTGCGGCGCCAGCTGGACGGCTGGGTCGCGCGCGGCGTGCTCGAGCCGTCCGCGGCCGACATGGTCAAGGCGGTCGCCGCCCACCCCGAATGGCGCTCGCTGCCCGGCCACACCGTGGCCGTGCTCGGCGCCGGCGCGGAGATGGGGCCGCTCGTGGCGCTGCTGCGCTGGGGTGCGACGGTCGCCGCCGTCGACCTGCCGACCCCCGCCCTGTGGGAGCGCGTGCTCAGGGCGGCGCGCGGCGGTGCCGGCCGCCTGCTGGTCCCGGTCGACGCCCGCACGTCGGGTGACCTCCAGCGCCGGGCCGGGGCCGACCTGCTCGCCGAGGTGCCGGCGATCGCCGGCTGGCTCGACGGCAACGACGGCCGCCTCGTCCTGGGCAACTACCTCTACGCCGACGGGGCGACCCACGCGCGCCTGTCGGTGGCCGCGGACGTGCTCGCGCAGCGCATCCTGCGGCGACGCCCGGAGAGCGCCCTGGCGTTCCTGGCGACGCCAACCGACGTCTTCGTCGTGCCGCGCGACGCCGTCGAGCAGTCCAACGCCTCGTACGCCAGCCGTTCGGCCACCGCCAAGCTGGTCGGGCGCCCGCTGCGCTGGGTGACGCGAGGCCGGCTCCTGCACCGGGCCTACCCGCCCGACGCCGAGCCGGGAATCGCCGACAGCCTCGTCCCCGTCCAGGGGCCCAACTACGCCCTCGCCAAGCGCATCCAGCGCTGGCGCGCGGCCGTCGCCCGCCGGGACGGGCACACCGTCTCCCTGCACATCGCCCCGTCGACCCGCACCCGCTCGGTGGTCAAGAACCGGGCGCTCGCCGCAGCCTTCGCGGGGGCGCACCGGTTCGGTGTCCAGATCTTCGAGCCGGGCACGTCCAACACGCTGATGGCCGCCCTGCTGGTGCACGACCTGATGGCCGGCGTCCCGCAGCACGCGCATCCGTGGCAGGACGAGGCGTACGGCGCGGTCCACGGCGGGCTCTGGCGCGCGCCGTACGCGCCACGCAGCGCCCTCGGGCTGTCCGCGGTCCTCGGCTACGCCGCCTCCCGAGGCTGAGCGGTGTACCTCACGTGGTCCCCGCCGTAACTCCAAACCAGTGGCTTACATTTCAAGCCGCTCGCCGTCTTTGACCCGATTGAGATCTATGGGTGGGCGAGTCGGTTCTGGCCACATCGAGACCGTCAGGCGCGCAGGATGGTGACGGTTCGGCCGGACGGGCTGGCGGTTTGGGTGAAGGCGGTGCGCTCGGTGGCGGGGGCGGCCTGGGGCCGGCGGTCGAAGATGACGAGCGCGCCGGTGTCGAGGCCGAGGCGGTCCAGATAGCCGTCCAGCTGGGCGAGGCCCTCACCCTGTGGGTCGGCTTTGCCCTCGCGCCAGACCTTCAGCTCGATCGCCTCGTGCTGCCAGGCCTGCTTGCCGGCCGGGGTGGTGTAGGGCCAGCGTACGAGCAGGTCGATGCGGCCGCGACCGACGCCGTACTCGCGGCTGACCTGCCCGCCGCCGTTGACCAGCCGCTGCAAGAACCCCATCAGCACCAGTTGGGGTGCCACCTCGTGGTAGACGGTGCCGGAGACGAGCACGTCGGCGTGCTCGCGCCAGAACGCGGCGAACTCACGTAGCAACAGATCCATGTCGAAACGACCATCAGGCAGCACGAAGGTCCTTGGGTCGGCGATGACCGTGGCCTCCACATTGGCGGTCAGCACCCGGGCGATGACTTCGTGGTAGATCGGGTTGGCGATGCGCACCGGCAGGTTCGCCGCGATCAGCCCAAGGTCGCGGGTGTAGAGCAGGTCGTCGTCGTAAGGATCCAAGTCCAGCAGCTCACCGGCCAGCACCGGCTCGATTACCCGGCGCACCCGCGGCTCGACGAGCTTGGCCGCCAGTGAGTCCAGGTGGGTTGCCCGCTCCTGGATGAGGCGCTCCTTCGCCTGGTTCATGTGCTTCACGGTGACCGGCTCGGCGACCGGCACCGCCAGCTCCTGGACGACCTCCTGGGCCAGGGCGTTGACCAGCCACGGCTGCCCCGCGGTCAGCTCCACCGCCCGCGCCACCGCGTCAGGGGTGAACTCCTGGCCGGTTTCGGCGGTGTGCTGGGCGTAGAGTTCGGCGACTTCGTCGGGGGTGAAGTCCCCGATCCGCAGCGACTTCAGCTTGATGTTGAAGGGGCTGGCGGTGCCGAGCCGGGACGGGTCACCACCGGACGCGGCCTTGTAGTCACGGACATCGCGCAGCCCGCAGAGCACCACCGACGCAGGAAATTCGCGCGGGCGCCAGCCGTACCCGGCCCGCAGCTGGCTGAGCACGCTGATCAGGCTCTGACCACGCAAGGCGTCGATCTCATCGAAGAAAAGCACCAGCGGCAGCGGGCAAGCCCGCGCCCACGCCGTGAGCCCCGCCTTCAACAGGCTGAGGTCCGGCGCCTCCGGCCAGGGCGGCGGCTGCAGGCCCGCCGGCAGGGCGGATTCGGCACGCTCCCGAATCTCCTGCAGAACGCCGCGTTGCGCGGCACCGTAGTCGTCCCCAGCGGCCTTTGCGTGCTCGCAGGTGAACGCCAGCGCCGCGTACTTGCCGCCCGCCGTCAACTCCTCCGCGAGCCCCCGGATCACCGTCGTCTTGCCGGTCTGCCGAGGGGCGTGCAGCACGAAATAGCCCATCTGGTCGACCAGCTCGGGTGCCTGTGGCAGCCGCCGCAGCGGCGGGATCATGTAGTGATACCCGGGCAGGCACGGCCCCGCCGTGTTGAACCGACGCCTCATGAACCAGTAACCCTCCGGTAAACCTCCCCCGCCAGCAGCCGCTGGCGGCCACTATAGGGCGCGTCATCACCACAGAAGCACACGTATCCAGCAGCAGCGGCTAGATGAGCGACACCGGTGCCACCGCCGGCTTTTGGGACGCCAATAGGGTTTACAGCCCCGTCATCGGCTTTGCTGACGCCTGCGGCTCATCGAACGGGGCAAGTCACGCAAACAATGCCATGAGCCACGGCGTAGTAGCCACACAGGTCATCGCGAACCGCGTCGGCCTCCGACACCGCGCCCGGACAGCAGATGCTGCCGCGTACTAGCCGGCGGTGCCGGAGCCGTCTCAGGGCCGCTTCAGAGCCGTCTCAGGACCGTTTCAGCGCGTGGCTACAGGCTGCTGCCGATCCGACTGCCGCGGACGCGGTTCAGCAAAGGTCGGCGAGCTTTCAGGGAGACATGCACCGATGGGTTCCGAGGTTTTCCGTTTCGTAACTGTCCACCCGCCGCAGCAGGTGGCGAGCCTGCGGGCGGCCGCCGCCACAACCGTCGATCTGGGTCTGTCGGCGACGCCGTTC
>DASSUA010000524.1:0-6138 GCA_035707525.1 Pseudonocardiaceae bacterium | reverse complement strand
TTTGCGAAGCCGTAAGGCTATGGGAGGAGCAAGCCGCCGCTCGATTGGGTTCGGCCCGTCACACGGTGACTGGTCGTTGCGGTGCGCTAAACGGTCCAGACCAGAAAGCCTAGTGACGAGGTGCACGTCACCCGGCTACCGTGTCACTAACAGTGGCGCGGGGATGTCTGGCGGTGACGTCGATGGCAGTTGACCGCGGCCCTCGCGTAACCGGCGATGGGCGGACGCACACCTTCCGGCTCGTCCGGCCGTTGCACTGGTCCATCTGGGAGGCACCCAAGCCTTTCATGATCTACGTGCTGGTGGCCGATTTCGCCGCGCTCGCCGCGGTGGCCCTGACCGCGCGGATGGTCCCGGTCGGCGGGGACGACCTGATCTGGTTCGCCGCGCTGGCCGGCGCCTCGATGGCCCACCTGGAGGTGATGCGCGGCATCGAGCGCCTGCGCGAGCTGCACACCCACGGCCGGGTGTTCACCAACCTCAAGTCGGTGTGGACGTTCGCCGGGCTGCTGGTGCTGCCGCCCCCGCTCGTCGCCGCCCTCATCGCGATCACGTACATGCACATGTGGTTCCGCATCAACCGGCGCATGATCCTGCACCGGTGGGTCTTCGCGGCCTGCAACGTCATGCTCGCGTCCGCGGCGGCCGGCGCGGTGCTTGCGATCGCCTACCCGCAGACCTACCCGGAGCTGCCGCACGGCCTGCTCGGGTTCGCCGCCATCGCCGGCGCCGGTTTCATGCGCTGGTTCGTCAACAGCACGCTGACCGGCGTCGCCCTCATGCTGATGAACCCCGGGACCATGACCGTCCGCAGCGCCTACGGTCCGGCCGAGGACAACCTGATCGAGTTCGGCTCGCTCGGCCTCGGCGTGCTCGCCGCGGTCATCATCGTCTTCGACCCGGCGTTCCTGCTGGCGCTGGCGATCCCGGTGGCCGTGGTGCACCGGGGCCTGCTGCTGCATCAGTTCGAGCACGCCGCGCACCGCGACCGGGCCACCGGCATGCACAACGCCGGGTTCTGGCACGAGCTGGCCTTCCAGGCCCTGGAACGGGCCGGTCAGCTCAAGAGCACCGCCGGGCTGCTGCTGATCCACATGGACAACTTCAACGGCCTCGACGAGGTCTACGGAACGGCGGTCGCCGAGCGGGTGCTGCGCCGGGTCTCCGACACGCTCAAGGCAGAGCTGCGCGGCGAGGACCTGGTCGGCCGGCTCAACCAGGACGAGTTCGTCATCCTGATCCCGGCCACGACCGACAGCGACCTCGAGGCTCTCGCCGAGCGCATCCGGCTCCGCATCCGCGAGATCGAGGTCGAGGTGGATGGGCCGCCGCACACCATCCGCGGCCTCACCGTGTCCATCGGCGGCGCCATGTATCCGCAGAACGCCGGCACCCTCACCGACCTCATGCTGGTCGCCGACAATGCGATGTTCGCCGCCAAGACCTACGTGCGCGACCAGGCGAGGTTCGTCCGGGCCGGCACCCAGGTGCCGGCGCCCGGGCGGACCGCTAGTCGTCGTCCGAGCCCGTCTCGGACAGCGCCATCGCAGGATGCTCCGCCTGGTAGGTCTGGGCCCACTTCGCCAGCGGCCGCAGCGCCGCCAGCAGCGTCTGCCCGGTAGGCGTCAGCTCGTAGCGCACCGACGGGTGCGAGATCGTCTCGTCGTGCCGGATCAGTAGGCCGTCCGCCTCCATCCGGTCCAGCGTGCCGGCCAGCACCTTGCGGCTCAGGGGCCGGTCGTGGGTGCGCCGGCCCAGCTCGTCCTCGACCGAGTTGACCTCGGCCAGCAGCCTCGTGAAATGCAGCGGCCCCAACGCCAACGCCGCCAGCACCGCGACCACCCACTGGCCGCTGAGCAACCGCAGCGCCTGCTCAACTGCCTGCCGGTAGGAGATACCAGCTCCTGCGTCCACCCGTGCCCCTCTGACAACGCTGTTACCGGCCCTGCCCGCCGCCGCGGAGGGTCCCGGGCGACGGCATCAGGGCACGACACTATTCATCCCGGGGCCGGCCCGTAAGCGGCAACCCGGTATTGCTCAACAATCTCGCTGATGGTACGGGGCCGCCCGATTTCCGAACGCCCTGCAACTTGCACTCGGAAAATCCCATCCTGCATTGCTGATCATGCCAGCCGGCGATCACGGACGTGGTGCCGGCCTCGATTGACCCGAATAATGCCGCGGTCGATCAATTGGGCGAATCGCCATGACGTATTCCGGACCCAGCGGGACACTCGGCCCTCGCCGGCACGACGTTGGTCCCTGGCGTGCCACGGCGGGCCGGGAGGACGGTCGGCGGGGGCGGTCCGGCGATACCGTCGGGTTGCCCGCCGCATGAGGAGGCACCAATGGTCACCGTCAAGGAGGCGGCAGCGGAGTTCCTGACCGCCAAGCGGATAGCCGTCACCGGGGTCTCGCGGACCCCGAAGGACCACGGCGGCAACATCGTCTACAAGCGCCTGCGGGACCGCGGCTACCAGGTCTTCGCCATCAACCCCCACGCCGACCAGGTCGAAGGCGACACGTGTTACCACGACCTCAAGTCGGTGCCCGGCGGGGTCGACGCCGTCGTCATCGCAACCCGGCCCGAGACCGCCGAGGCCACCATGAGCGAGTGCGTCGAGCTCGGCATCCGCCAGGTCTGGATGCACCGCGCCTTCGGCGAGGGCAGCGTCTCGCCGGCCGCCACGGAGTACGGCCGCCAGCACGGCGTCCGCGTGATCGACGGCGGCTGCCCGCTGATGTTCGGCCCCACCTCCGACCCCGGCCACCGCATCATGTGCTTCTTCCTCACCCGCCGGGGAGTCGTGCCGAAGCGGGTGATATAGCCCACCAAACCGCAATGGCCACTAGTTCGAACGCTCGAATGCGTCCCGGTTCGGATCGGCCGGAAAAGGGCCGTCGGATTCGGCCGCGATGGACCGGCGGCCGGTGACGCCGAGCTTGCGGTAGGCGCGGCCGAGGTGGTTGTCGACCGTGCGCACCGACAGGCCGAGGTGCTCGGCGATGCGGCGGCTCGCCCAACCGGCGGCGGCCAGGCCGACGACATCACGCTCGCGGCCGGTGAGCGGGCTCGGCGAGGCGGCCGGCAGCGTCGGGGTGTAGGCGTTGCCGCAGTCGGCGAGCCAACCGTCGGCGCGGCTGGCGGACACCAGCGCGCTGCCGGCGTGCCCGGCCCGACGGTGGGCAGTCGCGGCGGACCGGGCGGCCTCGGCGGCCAGCAGCGGGGCACCGACCGAGGCGTAGCCGGCCGCGACCGAATCGAGCGCGCCGCCGTCCGCGTCGCACAGCGCGGCGGCGTGCAGGGCGAACAGCCTGACCAGCGGCCCGTCCACGACCGTTGTCAACCGCCGCAGCCGGTCGCGCACGAGTTGCGGCGCGCCGAACCGGGCGACGGTGTGCAGCGCGATCATCGCGGTGCCGTGGCCGCCGGTCGACTCGGCGACGTTGGCGGCGTGCATCAGCAGGCGCGTGGCCAGCGCAGGCTGGTGGTTGCCGTAGGCGATCCAGGCCCTGGCCTGCGCGATCCACGCCCCCGCCGCCCGGTTGACGCCGTCACCGAGCTGCTCCTGGGCGGTCTTGAGGGCCTGCTGCGCCGGCCCCGGCTCACCTTGCTGGGCGAGCGCGATGGCGGTCTCGATCAGGCTGAGGCTGCCGAGCCGGAACGGGTCGTGCTCGCCGAGCAGGGCGGCCGCCTCCCGGTAGTACTGCGTGCTCTGCGGCAGCCGGCCGCGGATCCGGGCGATCAGGCCGGCGAAGCCGGACCACCCACCGGCCAGCTCGGGCAGCCGCAGCCGGACGCCCTCCGCGTAGCCCTCCTCGGCGATCGCGGCGGCCTCATCGAGCCGGCCAAGGCCGCCAAGCGCGGCGCAGCGGGCCCAGCCGAGCTGGTTGGGTCCCCAGGGCGATGAGCTCCCGACCGGCCGCGCCAGCGCGATCCCCTCGTCGGCCAGCTCGATCGCCTGCTGGTAGCGGCCGGCGCACGCGGCGGCGAACGTGGCGGTGGTGAGCAGCCACAACCGCACGTGCTGCTGGTCGACCGGTCCGGCGAGCGCCGTTCCCGCGATCCGCAGCGCGTCCCCGGGGCGGCCGTCGAACAGCGCCAGCGTCGCCTGCATCGCCAGCCCGGCCGGGTCGGCGCCCACCTCCGACAGCACGGTGGCGGCCCGCTCCAGGTCGGCCTGCACCCAGTAGAGCGTCTCCGCGGCCAGAACCGCCGAGCGCACCCGCTGCTCGGGCGTCCTGGCCCGGTCGCTCGCCCCGGCGAGCAGCCCGTCGACCTGGTCCGGTCGCCGCTGCCGGTGCCGCACGCCCGCCAGCAGCCGATCCGCCGGCCAGCCGCCCCCGGCCCGCTCCGCCAGCCGCTCGGCCAGCCGAAGGTCGTAGCGGTACAGCGCCTCCCAGCCGGCCCGCACCAGCAGCTCGGGTCGCACGTCGACGTCGCCGGCGACCGCCCACACCGCGGACCGCAGCTCGCCGTCGGCCAGCGCCTGCGGCGCCGACAGCAGCGCGCCGGCCAGCCTGGCGTGCACCTGCTTCGCGCGAAGCGGCCCGACCCCGGCGCGCACCGCCTCCCCGACCATCGGATGCGCCAGCCGCACGACTCCGGCCGGGTCCGCGGCGGAACCCGCGGGGTCGACGGCCAGCCACCCGCCACGCTCCAGCTCGGCGATCGCCTCCGCGCTCGCGAGCCGACCCAGCACCGAAACCGGCAGCGGCTCGCCGAACGCCACGATCTCCAGGGCGTCCCTGGCCGCCGGCGTCACCGCGGCGAGCCGCTCGGCCACCAGGCCGGCCAGTGACGGCGGTAGGGCGGCCGAGCGGTCCCAGCACCACACGCCGTGCACCGGCCGCAACGCCCCGCTGCGCCACCCGGCCGCGACCAGCTCGCGGACGAACAAAGCGTTGCCCCCGGTGGTCTGCCAGACGTACTCGACGGTGACGCCGGCGACCGGCCCGTCCAGGGCCGTGCCGAGCACCTCGGCGACCTCGTCGCGATCCAGCCCGGCCAGCTCGACCCAGGCGTCCGGCCGCTCCTGCCGCAGCCTGGCCAGCGGCTGTGGCAACGACGATCCGGCCCGCGCGGCCAACGCCACCGACGCCTCGGTGTCGTTGCTCGCCCATTCGACGAGCGCCGCCGACACCGGGTCGAGCAGGTCGGCATCGTCGAGCACCATGACGACCCGCGCGCCGCGGGTGCGCATCAGGATGGCGGCCGCCCCGGCGGCGAAGGCGTCCGCCGAGGCCGCTCCGGTCGTGGCCGGCCCGGCCGGGAGCGCGCCGGGCTGCGCCAGGATCGGGCCGAGCGCCGCCAGTGGCACGGTGGCGATCGCCTGCGAGCCGGCCAGCCAGATCACGTCCCAGCCGGATCGGTTCAACCGGTTCGCGGCGGCCCGCAGCAGGCGGGTCTTGCCGACTCCGGGCTCGCCCTCGACCCCGACCAGCTCCGCGGGCCCGGTCAGCTGGGCCAGAACCAAGCCCAGCTCGTCTTCCCGCCCGACGAACGGCCAACCGACCCGGAATGACGAGTCGGGAGCCGTCCGTGACACGGCTCCCGACCCTAGGGATCACCCAACGCGACGGTCATCCGCCGTTCGAGTTGCCTCACCGCCGGATGGACTAGTCAGCACTGGTCAATACATTGGCCAATTCCAACCGCGCGCAGTAAGCCGGCCCTGCAAACCGGCCCTGCAAACCGGCCCTGCAAACCGGCCCTGCAAACCGGCCCTGCAAACCGGCACTGCAAATCTGCTCAGTACACCGGCCAGCAGATCAGCCCGGGCAGGCACGGGTCCGGGTCCTCCTCGGGCGGCGGAGGTGGTGGCAACGGTTCGAGGATGTTCATCGTCGCCACCTGCCTGGTCAGCCACTGGTCGGTCTCCCACTCCAGGAATGTCGCGTCGACCCGGATGCTGCCGACCGGGAGCCGCCAGGTGCTGAACCACTCCGGCTCGTGATGCACGACGCAGTTCTCCCGCGCCGGCTGGGTGATGTGCTGGGTAATCCAGTTACCCGACGAGTCGTAGAAGTTGAACGTGATCCGCGAGTACCTGCGCACCACGCCGGTCAGGTAGACCGTCGTGCCCTGGTAAACCGTCAACCCGCCGTGCACCCGCGCGTGGCTGGTCTGGGCGCACG
>DASSUA010000523.1:0-3178 GCA_035707525.1 Pseudonocardiaceae bacterium | reverse complement strand
GCGGCTGGTGGCCGGCGGCGTCGCCCGGCGTGCCGTCGACGACTCCGCGCGGTCTGCGGACGGTCTGGCCGGGCGGTTGGCGGGGATGTCCGCCGGGCAGCGGGGGCGGTTCCTGGCCGACCTGGTCCGCGACACCGTCGCGGTGGTGCTGGGCCATCCCTCCGGGGAGCAGATCGGCGCCGATCAGACGTTCAAGGAGCTCGGTTTCGACTCGCTGACCGCGGTCGAGTTGCGTAACCGCCTTCAGGCAGCCACGGGGGTGGGCCTGCCCGCGACCCTGGCGTTCGACCACCCCACCGCCACCCGGCTGACCGAACACCTGTCGACCTTGCTGGGTGAGTCTGGGGTGCAGGCCGCCGGGTCGGGTGTGGTACCGGCTGCGGGGTCCCGGGCCACTCGCGAAGCGATGGCCCGGGTGCTGGTGTCGGTGGCCGACGACCCGATTGTGATCGTGGGTATGGCGTGTCGTCTTCCGGGTGGGGTGCGGGATCCGGAGGACCTGTGGCGGCTGCTGGCCGAGGGCACCGACGCCGTCGCGGCGTTCCCCACCGACCGCGGCTGGGACCTGGCGGAGCTGGCCGGCGCCGACGGGCCGGGGTCGGGGACCTCGGCCACCGGGGAGGGCGGGTTCGTCGACGGCGTCGCCGACTTCGACGCCGGGTTCTTCGGGGTCTCCCCGCGGGAGGCCACCGCCACCGACCCGCAGCAGCGGCTGCTGCTCGAGACCTCCTGGGAGGCGTTGGAGCACGCCGGGATCCCGCCCGCCTCCCTGGCCGGCACCCCCACCGGGGTGTTCGTCGGCGCCTACCCCTGCGGCTACCCCGAACTCGCCGCCCGCGGCGGCGAGGAGGTGCAGGGGCACCTGCTCACCGGCGGGGCGGGCAGCGTGGCCTCCGGCCGGGTGGCCTACACCCTGGGCCTGGAAGGCCCCGCGGTCACCGTCGACACCGCGTGTTCGTCGTCGCTGGTGGCGCTGCACCTGGCCGCGCAGGCGCTGCGCGGCGGGGAGTGCGACCTGGCCCTGGCCGGCGGGGTGACGGTGATGGCCACCCCGCAGACCTTCGTGCTCTTCTCCCGGCAGGGCGGCCTGGCCCCGGACGGGCGGTGCAAGGCGTTCGCCGACGCCGCCGACGGCACCGGCTGGGCCGAGGGCGCCGGCATGCTGGTGGTCGAACGGCTCTCCGACGCCCGCCGCCGCGGCCACCGGGTCTGGGCGCTGCTGCGCGGCTCGGCGGTCAACCAGGACGGCGCCTCCAACGGGCTGACCGCCCCCAACGGCCCCGCCCAGCAGCGGGTGATCCGCCGGGCGCTCGCCGAGGCCGGCCTGACCCCCCGCGAGGTCGACGCGGTCGAGGCGCACGGCACCGGCACCCGGCTGGGCGACCCGATCGAGGCCCAGGCCCTGCTCGCCACCTACGGCCGGGACCGCCCCGAGGACCGCCCGCTGTGGCTGGGCTCGGTGAAGTCCAACCTCGGGCACACCCAGGCCGCCGCCGGCGCCGCCGGCGTCATCAAGATGGTGCTGGCCATGCGGCACGGCACCCTGCCGCGGACCCTGCACGTCGACGAGCCTTCGTCGCGGGTGGACTGGTCGGCCGGGCAGGTGCGGCTGCTGACCGAGAACACGCCGTGGCCGGCGGGCGAGCGTTGCCGGCGGGCCGGCGTCTCCTCGTTCGGGGTCAGCGGCACCAACGCGCACCTGATCATCGAGGAAGCGCCCGCGGTTGTCGCCGGCGAGCGGCCGGTCAGCCCGCCCGTGCTGCCCTGGCTGGTCTCGGCCCGCGGCCCGGCCGCGCTGCGCGCGCAGGCCGAGCGGCTGTTGGAGTTCGTCGACGACGAGTTCGACCTGGACGTGGCCGAGCTGGCCGGCGCGCTCGCGACGGCCAGGTCCGCGCTGCCGCAGCGGGCCGCCGTCCTCGGCGCCGGGCGCTCCGACCTGCTGCGCGGGCTGCTCGCGCTGGCCGACGGCGAGGAGGCGCCGGGCGTGCTGCGGGGCAGCGCCACCCGCGACGGCAAGCTCGGGTTCCTGTTCGCCGGCCAGGGCACCCGGCTGGCCGGCGCCGGGCAGGGCCTCTACCAGGCGTTCGGTGCCTTCGCCGAGGCGTTCGACGAGGCCTGCGCCGGGCTGGACCGCGAGCTGGGGACCTCGGTGCGCGAGGCGGTGTTCGGCGGCCCAGGGCTTGACACGGCGCTTGACAACACGGCGCTGGACAACACAGCGCTGGACAACACGGCGCTGGACAACACAGCGCTCACCCAGGCGGGCCTGTTCGCCGTCGAGGTCGCGCTGGCGCGGCTGCTGGAGTCGTGGGGCATCGTGCCCGACTACGTCGCCGGCCACTCGATCGGCGAGCTGGCCGCCGCCCACGTGGCCGGGGTCTGGTCGCTCGACGACGCGTGCCGCGTCGTGGCCGCGCGCGGCTCGCTGATGCGCGAGCGGTGCGGCGAGGGCGCCATGCTGGCGGTCGCCGCCGGCGAGGCGCACGTCGGCGCGCTCCTGCCGGCCGGACTGGACATCGCCGCCGTGAACGGCACCGCCGCGGTCGTCGTCTCCGGCGACCCCGAGGCCGTCGCGGTGTTCGAGGCCGACCTCGCCGCCCGCGGCGTGCGCACCAGCCGGCTGCGGGTGCGCCTGGCGTTCCACTCCGCCGCGGTCGAGCCGATGCTCGCCGAGTTCGAGCGCGTGGTGGCCGGGGTGGCGGCCCGGCCACCGAGGATTCCGCTGGTCTCGACGGTGACCGGCCGGCTGGCCGAGCCCGGCGAGCTCGGCTCGGCCGGCTACTGGGTGCGCCAGGTCCGGCGGCCGGTGCGGTTCGCCGACGCGGTGGGCGCGCTCGGCGCGCTCGGGGTGCGCACCGGGGTGGAGCTCGGACCGGACACCACGCTGTCCGCGATGGTGCCGGGCTGTTCCACCGATGCCGGCGGCCCGTTCGACATGGTGCCGCTGCTGCCCAAGACGCAAGGCGCCGACGACGAGCCGCACCGCGTGGTCGCCGCGGTGGCAAGGCTGCACGTCGGCGGGGTCAGCCCGGACTGGGCGGCCTTCTTCGGCCGCTCCCTCGGCGGCTCGCGTCTGCCGGTCGAGCTGCCGACCTACGCGTTCCAGCGGCGCCGGTACTGGCTGGACAGCACGACCGCCGGCGGGCCCGACCCCGCCGGGCATCCGTGGCTGGACGGC
>DASSUA010000522.1:0-9833 GCA_035707525.1 Pseudonocardiaceae bacterium | reverse complement strand
ACCCGGCTAAACCGCAACTACGCCCTGGTCAGCTAGCAATTGGCGGCTGCCGTACTAGTGGCCGCTAACGTAGGGCGCCGTGACTACGCTGCCCGCCCAGCTTGCTGTCCCCCTCCGCGGCTACACGACCCTTCGCCTCGGCGGCCCGGCCAGCCGGTTCGTCTCCGCCACCAGCGAACGTGAGCTCGTCGACGCGGTACGCGGCGCCCAGCCGGCGCAGGAGCCGCTGCTCGTCCTCGGCGGCGGATCCAACCTGGTGATCGGTGACGACGGGTTCGACGGCACCGTGGTGCATGTGGCGACGCGCGGGTTCGACGTCGCGAAAAGCCCGTCCGGGCCCCCGATGCTCACCGTCGAGGCCGGCGAGGACTGGGACGAGGTCGTCGCCAGGACGGTCACCGAGGGCTACGGCGGGTTGGAGTGCATGTCGGGCATCCCCGGTCTGGTCGGCGCCACGCCGGTGCAGAACGTCGGCGCGTACGGCGTCGAGATCGCCGACCTGCTCTACAGCGTCGACCTGCTGGACCGCGGCACCGGGCAGGTGCGCACGGTGCCCCGCGACGAGCTGGGCCTGCGGTACCGGACCAGCTCGCTGAAGAACACCGATTCGGCGGTCGTGCTGCGGATCCGGCTGGGCCTGCACGCCGACGGCCGGTCCAGCCCGGTGCGCTACCCGGAGCTGGCGCGTGCGCTCGGCGTGCCTCCGCACTCGCGCCCGCCGGCGGCCGAGGTCCGGGAGGCCGTGCTCGAGCTGCGCCGGTCCAAGGGCATGGTGCTGGACGAGGCCGACCACGACACCTGGAGCGCCGGCTCGTTCTTCACCAACCCGATCCTGACCGCGGACGAGCTCGCCGAGGCGCTACGGCGGATCGCCGAGCGCACGCAGGACCCGGTGCCGCGGTACCCGGCCGGTGCCGGCCGCACCAAGCTGCCGGCGGCCTGGCTGATCGAACGCGCCGGGTTCGCCCGCGGGCACGCCGGCCCCGGCGGCCGGGCCGCCCTGTCCGGCAAGCACACGCTGGCCCTGACCAACCGCGGCGAGGCGACCACCGAGGACCTGCTCGCGCTCGCCCGCGAGGTGGTCGGCGGCGTGCGGGACGCCTTCGGCGTGTCACTTCACCCGGAGCCGGTCCTGGTCAACTGCACGCTGTGACCCGGCCTACCCGGTGCGGTGAGCCCTGGAGACGCTGGCCTGCGCGCGCGGCTTGAGGACCACCTGGTCGATGTTGACGTTCGACGGCCTCGTGACGACGAACTCGATGACATCGGCCACGTCCTGCGCCACCAGCGGCGTGATGCCGCGGTAGACGGCCTCGGCGCGCTCGGCGTCCCCGCCGAAGCGGTGCAGCGAGAAATCGGTCTTCACCATCCCGGGGCACACCTCGGTCAGCCGGACGGGTTGCCCGAGCAACTCCCCGCGCAGGGACCGGTGCAGCGCGCTCTGCGCGTGCTTGGCCGAGGTGTAGCCCGCGCCGCCGTCGTAGGTCTCGAACGCGGCGATCGAGGTCACCGTCACGATGTGGCCGTCACCGGAGGCGATCAGCGCCGGCAGCAGCGCCTTGGTCATGCGCAGCGTGCCGAGCACGTTGGTCTCCCACATCCAGCGCCAGTCCTCCTCGTCGGCCTCGGCGACCGGCGCCAGGCCGCGCGCGCCGCCGGCGTTGTTGACCAGCACCCGGCAGCTGCCGATCGAGGAGCAGAACGCGGCGACCGACGCCTGGTCGGTGACGTCGAGCGGCAGCGCCGTCCCGCCTGTCTCGGCGGCCAGCCGCAGCGTCTCCTCGGTTCGGCGGGCGCCGAGGATCGTCCGGAAGCCGGCGGCCGCCAGCCGGCGCGCCGTCGCCGCACCGATGCCGGCGCTCGCCCCGGTCACGACCGCGACCGGCCTGGCATCGGTGGCGTGCGGCTGCTCGAACGCGGCGGCCGATGGGGCGGGGGGCCCGGCCGCGGTCGCGGCGGGCCCGGCCGCGGTCGCCTCGGCGGGCACAGCGGTTCCGGCGGATGGCAGATCACCTTCGCGCGAATGACGCACACGCGCATCCTGCCGTACCGCACTGGCACCCGCGCGGGAAGCAAACGCAGCCACGGCTGGTTGGCAGTAGGGAAGGGCGGCCGGCGGAGGGATGGTTGCGCTTGCTGGCTCACCATCTGGTGGCGAGTGCCGATGGGACGCGACTGGCGGTGTACCGGTCGGCGCGAGCCGAGCGCGCCATCGTGCTGCTGGTGCACGGCTGGGCGCAGTCGGCGGCGTGCTTCCGGCGCCAGCTGCACGGCGGCCCGCTCGCGCGGCGCTACCTGGTGGCGGCAACCGACCTGCGCGGCCACGGCGCCTCGGACGTCGCCGCCGGTGGGTACGGTGACCCGGCGGTGTGGGCCGCCGACCTGTCGGCGGTCCTCGGCGCGCTCCCGGAGCTGCCGGTGGTGCTCGTCGGCTGGTCCTACGGCGGGCTGGTGATCGCCGACTTCATCGCCGGTGCAGCGTTGCCGCGGCCCGGCCGGGTGGTCGGGGTCGTCCTCGTCGGCGCGATCACCGGGATCGGGCGCGGGCAGCGCGCCGGGCGGGTGGGTCCGGCGATGCGGGCCGCGCTGCCGGCGGCGCTCGACGAGGACCCGGCCGTCGCCGTGCCGGCCCTGACCTCGTTCGTCGGCGCGATGGCCCCGGGCGGGTTGCGCGGCGAGGACGCCCAGCGGTTGATCGGCACGTCACTGGGCACCCCACCGTGGGTGCGTGCCGCGCTGTTCGACCGGGTGGCCGACGGTGCCGCATTCGCCAGGGCGGCCGGCGAGGCCGGGCTGCCGGTGCTGGTTCTGCACGGCACCGACGATCCGGTGGTCGACCGGTCCGCGGCCGAGCACCACCTGGCCACCATTCCCGGCGCCCGCGCCGACTGGTGGGCCGGCCACGGGCACCTGCCCTTCCTGGAGGACGAGTGCCGGTTCGCCGCGGCCGTCGACGCGTTCACGGCCCGATGCCTCGAGACGGGAGGACTGCCGACGTGACCAGGCGGAGCTGGGCCAGACCGCAGCGGGTGGCAGTGCTGTCGGTGCACACCTCGCCTCTCGAGCAGCCGGGGACCGGCGACGCCGGCGGGATGAACGTCTACATCGAGCAGACCGCCGTCCGGATGGCCGGGCGCGGCGTCGAGGTCGAGGTGTTCACCAGGGCCACGTCCTCGGACCTGCCGCCGGTCGCCGAGCTGGCCCCCGGCGTCACCGTCCGGCACGTGCCGGCCGGCCCGTTCCAGGGACTGGGCAAGGGCGAGCTGCCCGGCCAGCTGTGCGCCTTCACCGCCGGCGTGCTGCGCGCCGAAGCCAGGCACGAGCCGGGCCACTACCAGGTCGTGCACAGCCACTACTGGCTCTCCGGCCAGGTCGGCTGGCTCGTGCGCGAGCGCTGGGGCGTGCCGCTGGTGCACAACGCGCACACCCTGGCCAAGGTGAAGAACGCCGCGCTCGCCGACGGCGACATGCCGGAGCCGCCGGTGCGGGTGATCGGCGAGGAGCAGGTCGTGGTCGAGGCCGACCGCCTGGTCGCCAACACCAAGGTGGAGGCCGACCAGCTGGTGCGGCACTACGACGCCGATCCCAGCAAGCTCGTCGTCGTGGCGCCAGGGGTGGACCTGCGCAGGTTCCGGCCCGGCGACCGGAACCTGGCGCGCCGCCGGTTCGGGCTGCGCGGCGGCGACGTGGTGCTGGCCTTCGCCGGCCGGATCCAGCCGCTCAAGGGCCCGGACGTGCTGCTGCGCGCGGCCGCCGAGCTCGTCGCCCGCGACCCGGCGCTCGCCGAGCGCCTGGTCGTGCTGGTCGTCGGCGGGCCGTCGGGCAGCGGCCTGGAACAGCCGAGGGGGCTGCAGGAGCTGGCCGCGGCGCTCGGCGTCGCCCCGCTCGTGCGCTTCCTGCCGCCGCAGCCGCGCGAGGGTCTCGCCGACGTGTTCCGCGCCGCCGACGTCGTCGCGGTGCCCAGCCACAACGAGTCGTTCGGCCTGGTGGCCGTCGAGGCCCAGGCGTGCGGGACGCCGGTCGTCGCCGCGGCGGTCGGCGGGCTGCCGGTCGCCGTCGCCGACGGCGTGTCGGCGCTGCTGGTCGACGGGCACCGCAGCGCCGACTGGGCCGACGCGCTCGGCGCCGTCGCGCTGCGGCCGGCCTACCGCGAGGAGCTGGCCGCCGGGGCGGTCGGGCACGCCAGGCGGTTCTCCTGGGAACGCACCACCGACGCCCTGCTGGCCACCTATGCCGACGCGGCGAACGCGCTGTGGAGCCAGCTCGAGGTGGCGGTATGACGTCGCTGCCTGAGCTGGACCGGGTCATCGCGGCCGCGCTCGACGAGCGCGAGATCGGCTACGAGCGCAAGGAACCGGGTCAGTTCTTCGTCACGCTGCCCGGCACCAAGAAGCTGCAGACCAACTGCTGGCTCGTCGTCGGCCGGCATTCGCTGCTCGTCGAGGCGTTCGTGTGCCGGCGGCCGGACGAGGCCCACGAGCGGGTCTACCGCTTCCTGCTGCGCCGCAATGCCAGGCTCTACGGCGTGCACTACACGATCGACCAGGCCGGCGACGTCTACCTGGTCGGGCGGCTCGGCCTGCATGCGGTGACCGCCGACGAGCTCGACCGGGTGCTCGGCCAGGTGGCCGAGGCCGCCGACGGCGACTTCAACACCCTGCTCGAGCTCGGCTTCGCGGGGGCAATCCAGCGCGAGTGGGACTGGCGGGTGTCCCGGGGCGAGCCGGTGGCCAACCTGCGCGCCTTCGACCACGTCATCGACCAGCGGCCCGTCATCGACCAGTAGCCCGCAATCGACCAGTAGCCCGACCGATCCTCAACCGTGACCGCCACAGGCCAACCCGGTGCCTGATTCTGGCCGTCAGAGGCGTGACGAGGCCAGGGCCGCCCGGGTCCATGGCCTGGACTGGAGGGTTGAGCGGTGCGAGCAGCGAGGATCGCCGCGGTGGCGGCTCTGGGTTTGGTCGGTGTCATGGCGGTCGCGGGCTGCAGCAGCCAGAGCCGGGAGAGCGGCGATAACGCGCAGCTCGGCCGCCCGAACTCCGGTGCAGCGCCCGAGGCCGCCAGCGGCGCTGGTTCGGGCGGGAACGCCGATTCGGGCGGCATGGCACGTCAGGAGTCCGCCCGGCAGAACGTGCCCGCGCAGGAGCGGCATGTGGTCCGCACGGCCGCCCTGCGGGTGCGGGTCGATGACATCTTCGCGGCGTCGGCCGGCGCCAGGGGCGTCGCCGAGCGGTTCGGCGGCTTCGTCGCGTCCGAGCAGACCGACACCGAGGAGGCGACGCTGGCCCTCAAGGTCGCCACCGACCGGCTCGACGAGGCCCTGACCGCCCTCGACGACCTGGGCGACGTGGCCCATCGCGAGCAGCAGGCCGAGGACGTCACCGAGCAGGTCGTCGACATCGAGGTCCGGATCGCCAACCAGCGGGCGAGCGTCGAGCGGGTCCGGGCGCTGCTGGCCGAGGCGAAAACTGTCAACGAGATCATGCAGATCGAGGAAGAGCTCACCAAGCGCCAGGCCGAGCTGGAGTCGCTTGAGAAGCGGGCCGCCACGCTCGCCGGCCAGACTGAGCTGGCCACGGTCGACGTGACCTTCAGTAGCCGCGGCGCCCCGGTGGTCGACGAGCGCGGCGGCTTCCTTGCGGGTCTGGAGTCCGGCTGGAACGCGTTCGTGACGACGGCCACGGTCATGCTGACCGTGCTCGGTGCGCTGCTGCCGTTCCTGCTCGCCCTGGGGTTGCCGGTGCTGGCCGTGCTGATGCTCGCGCGGCGGCGGCGGCAGCGGCAGGTGGCGGCCCGCTCGACTGGCGCTGTCAACGGTTGAGGACCCTGGAGATGACTGACGGGGCGGCCCGGGAGAGAGGGGGAGTCGCGAACTCGGGCCGCCCCGCCAACAAGTCCCGCCGCGTAGGCACTCATGGGCGGGGGGCGTCCCATGAGGACCTGGCGGGGCCGCGGTTCGACGGGGGGAGGCGAACCGCGGTTTGTCCCGACTGATCAGGGAGTGCGTGCCAACCGATCAGTGAGGGCGTGATTACGCTGTCAGGCTTCTCAGCCGGTAGCAAGTCTTTGGTACTACTCCATCTGGGTGGTAATTGCATCGGGGGGTAACGGCGTCATTACTCCGCAGCCTCGGCTTGACCCCGCCCCAGGTCGCTACCACGATTCCTTGCATGGCCTTCACCAGCCCGTTTCAGGATGTCGACGTTCCAGACGTCTCCGTGCACGAGGCGATCTTCGCCAACGTAGGGCAGCGCGCGGACCGGCCGGCGATGATCGACGGGCTGACCGGCAAGCAGCTCAGCTACCGGGAGCTGACCGGCATGGTCGACACGCTGGCCGGGGCACTGGCCGAACGCGGCCTGCGCAAGGGCGACGTCGTCGGGCTCCTCAGCCCCAACACGCCGTACTACGCCGTCGTGTTCCATGCGGTGCTGCGCGCCGGCGGAGTCGCCACGACCATCAACTCCCTCTACACCGCGGACGAGATCGCCCACCAGCTGCGCGACTCGGGAGCCGGCCTGCTGTTCACGATCTCGCCGTTCCTCGACCGGGCCAAGGCCGCCATCGCGGCCGAGGGCGTCGGGGTAAGCGAGGTGATCGTGCTCGACGGCGCCGAGGGGCACACCTCGCTCGCCGACCTGCTCGCCACCGGCGCCGCCCCGCCCGACGTCACGATCGACCCGGCGCAGGACCTGGCCGTGCTGCCGTACTCGTCGGGCACGACCGGCCTGCCCAAGGGCGTCATGCTCACGCACCGCAACCTGGTCGCCAACATCCTGCAGAAGCAGGCGATGGCGCCGGTCAACGAGCAGACGCGGATCCTCGCCGTGCTGCCGTTCTTCCACATCTACGGCATGACGATCATCATGAACTGCGGCCTCGCCGCCGGGTCGGCGGTCGTCACGATGCCCAAGTTCGACCTGGCCGACTTCCTGCGCGTGATCGCCGAGCACCGGACCGACCGGGTCTACATCGCGCCGCCGGTCGCGGTCGCGCTCGCCAAACACCCGATGGTCGACGAGTACGACCTGTCCGCGATCGACATCCTGTTCTCCGGCGCCGCGCCGCTGGACGAGGAACTCGCCGGGGTCGTGCGCAAGCGGCTCGGCTGCCGCGTGCGGCAGGGCTACGGCATGACCGAGGCCAGCCCGCTCACCCACGCGATCCCCCACGACCGCGACGACATCTCCATCGGCACAGTCGGCCTCCTGGCCCCCAACATGGAGGCCCGCCTGGTCGACCCGGTCACCGGCGAGGACCTCGGGCTGGGCGAGCGGGGCGAGCTGTGGCTGCGCGGACCCAACGTCATGCGCGGCTACCTGAACAACCCGGAGGCCACCGCCCAGACCGTCGACGCCGACGGCTGGCTGCACACCGGCGACGTCGCCACGGTCGACGCCGACGGCGTCTACACGATCGTCGACCGGGTCAAGGAGCTCATCAAGTACAAGGGCTACCAGGTCCCACCGGCCGAGCTGGAGGCCCTGCTGCTGACCCATCCCAAGATCGCCGACGCGGCCGTGATCGGGATAATCGACGACGGCGGCGAGGAGATCCCCAAGGCGTTCATCGTCCGCCAGGCCGACGGCACCGACCTGTCCGCCGACGAGGTCATCGGCTTCGTGGCGGAGCGCGTCGCGCCGCACAAGAAGGTGCGCGCGGTCGAGTTCATCGAGGCGATCCCGAAGTCGGCGTCCGGCAAGATCCTGCGCAAGGACCTGCGCGCCCGGGAGACGGCCACGGCCTGACCGGCCCTGGCCTGCGTAATCTGCCGCTGACCCGGGCGCCCCAACGAGCCGGTCAGCCAGGGCGGCCACGGTCACAGCAGACGGTCCAGGGCGGTGACGACGTAGACGGTGCCGATGCCGAGCACACACAGCGCGAACGCGGACTTCAGCAGGCGGTCCGGCAGCCGTGGCGAGCACAGGGCGCCCACCTGTGCGCCGACGAGCACGCCGGTCGCGCTGAACACCAGGATGTCCAGCCTGATGCTGCCCATAGACAGGTTCGCGATGGTGATCATCCAGTCGGCCCCGGCCTCGATGAGGATCGCGGTGGCGTTGGCCCGCTTGGTCTCCAGCCCACCCCGCTGCTCCAGCAGCGGTTGGTGCATCTCGGCGACCCCGGTCCCGGTGCATGCCGAGAAGCTGCCGGCCACCGTGGACACCCACCTTCGCCGGCCGATCGCGTCGAGGTCGGCGCTGGGCGCGGTGCCGAAGCACCGCGATCGCACCCGGTCCAGCTGCGCGAGCGCGATCCCGCCCACCACGAGGCCGACGGCCAGCCGCAGCGCGTCACGGGGCAGCTGGCTGAATACGACCAACCCGACCGCCACTCCGACCAGCGCCGCCGGAAGCAGCCGCCGGGCGGCCCGCAGGTCCACCTTTCGCATGCTCAGGTACCGGGCGGCGCCGCTGGACATTCCGACGGTCTCGGTAGCGATCCCGGTGGCGATCGACTGGTGGATGGGAAGGTTCAGCGCGAAGTTGAAAAATGGTTGGAACAGCACCGCGCCGGAGAAGCCTGAGGCATTTGCCGCGACCGAGACGAACACCGCGTAGGGCAGTACGTACCAGTAGGTCCAGCTGAACCAGTCGTCCATGCCCGACTCCACCTCGGCCGGCTATTGGCCCGGCGGTAGGAGAACGGCCCGCTGCCGCACTGGGCCGGCCAGTTGGAAAGGGGTCCGGAAAAGAGCAACCATGGCAGCGTCGTTGCGGGCCGGCGCCCCGTGAGTGGGGCGGCGGGCTTTCGACCCGCCGCCCCACGGTGGCTGCGAGCACTGGCGTCAGCTACGAGAACCGGCGTCCGCTCGGATGCGATCAGGTCGGCGGCATGGGCCGCACCTGCGCCAGAATCTCGCTCTGGTTGCCGAGAACCTCCTTCAGGTAGGCGAAGATCTGGTCCTGGTTGGCCAGCAGAGTGCCCTGGTTCCCCTCGATCGTGGTCTGGTTGGCGAGGATCTTGTCCAGCTTCTCCTGGTTGGTCAGGATGTGTGCCTGGTTCTCCTCGATCCTGGCCTGGTTGCCGAGTACCTTGTCGAACTTCCCCTGGTTCTCCTTGATGGTCTCCTGGTTGGCGAGGATGTGTGACTGGTTGGCCAGGATCTTCTCCTGGTTGTGCAGGACCAGTTCGTAATCCCTGGCGACGACATCCGTCGGCATCGCCTGCTCCTCTCCTTCCGGATTGCGCCGGAAACTCATACGACTGCAGCGTGGCCCTTGGCGCTCGGGTCGGACAGATTCCTTCGCCCGGACCCGAGCGTGACATTGGTCCCTGACCAGAATTGCCAGTTCGACGGTCGTTGGCGCATTGAGCTGCAGTGACCGTGCCCGCGGGCCGATCATTCGAACTACCTGGCGCGCGGTAGACGGGGCGGCGCCGCGTACGTCTGTGGAGTTGTGCGGCTGTGCCTACGGAAGAGTCACAGAACAGGTTGGGTCTGCGCGAAGGACCAGTGCGGTGAGGCGGGCGATGTTGCGGTACGGGATCTGCCGGGCGTTGGCCTCGACGTCGGCGAGAAACTGGGGTGCCCAGTTCAGCAGGTACTCGTCGAGCAAACGCTGGGCGGCGGTGGCTGCCTCGTGCGGAGGTAACGGTGTGGCGGCGTCGCCGGCTGCCGTGGTGTAGAGCCGGTCGAGCAGGGAGAAGGCAACCGAGATGTGGTCGTTGGTGAGGATTGGCGCGCCCTCGGGTAGCTCGACACGGAGGTTGTACCGGTCGAGGAAGGAGTCGACGAACTGGAGGGCGTGCCCGCCGAGGTGTGCGCCGCCCAGGCGCAGCGATGCGTAGGGTGGACAGACCGGATCGGGGCCGATGAACAGCCTGCA
>DASSUA010000521.1:0-6455 GCA_035707525.1 Pseudonocardiaceae bacterium | reverse complement strand
ACTTGCCGGAGGAGAGCGCGCCGCCGCGGCCGGTGAAGTTGTGGCACGACGCGCAGTTGAGCCGGAACAGCTCGCCACCGCGCGCAGGGTCATCGCCCCGGAGCGCCTCGCCGCGTTCCTCGGGGCGGGCCGGACCGCCGCCGTTGGCGCCGACGAACGCGGCGAGGGCGTCGATCTCCTCCGGGGTGAACTGCACCGGCTTGCGCTCGGCCTGCGCCTCCTGCCTGGCCATCGGCATCCGGCCGGAGGAGACCTGGAAGTAGGCCGCGGCCTCGCCGGCACCGATCAGGCTTGGCCCGCGGTCCGGCACACCCTGCAGGTTCAGGCCGTGACAGGTGATGCAGTGGTTGTTGAACAGCTGCTCGCCCTCGCGCACCTGGGCAGAGTTCTCCTGCGCCACGGCGGTCTGCTGGCGCGGCGCGACCACGGTGTAGAGCACACCGGCCCCGAGCAGGGCAAGGCCGAGCGCCAGGGCACCGGACAGGCGCCTGCGTAGCTTGCCGCGACGGTAGAGGCTGCGTTGCCGCTTCGTGGTGGACATCTGTGCTGGCAACCCTCGCAGTCTTCTGGTCCGCAGTCTTCTGGTCCGCAGTCTTCTGGTCCGCAGTCTTCTTGTATGCGCTCTTCTTGTATGCGCTGTCATGGCAGCAGGTAGATGCAGCTGAACAGGCCGATCCACACGATGTCGACGAAGTGCCAGTAGTACGACACCACGATCGCAGCGGTGGCCTGGGCCGGGGTGAACTTGCTGAGCTTGGTACGCACCAACAGGTAGACGAAGGCGACCAGGCCACCTGTGACATGCAGGCCGTGGAAGCCGGTCGTGAGGTAGAACACCGTGCCGTACGCGGTGGCCGGGATCGTCGTGCCCTCGTGGACCAGCTGCCGGTATTCGTTGGCCTGGCCGAGCACGAAGATCGTGCCCATGATCAGCGTGATCACGTACCAGAACCGCAGCCGGAACACGTCACCCTTCTCGGCCGCGAACACCCCCATCTGGCAGGTGAACGACGAGGCGATCAGGACCGCGGTGACCACGCCCGCGTACAGCAGGTTCAGCTCGGTCGGCTCGGGCGGCCACTCGCCCACGTTCTGGGCCTTCACCGTGAAGAACATGGCGAACAGGCCGGCGAAGAACATCAGCTCGCTGGACAACCAGACGATCGTCCCTACGCTGACCATGTTCGGCCGGTTCAGCGAGTGAACGCGCTGGCTGATGGAGGGCACCGAGGTTCCGGCAGTGGTCACATCCAGCATTATTGCCTGACGATGTTCATCCGGCCTGGGCGGGTGGGCCGGCGGCCCAACCCTCGATAGCATCGCTGTGCCGATAGTCAATTCGCTGGTGAGGACCCCTACACCAATGACCGCACCTACTGCGCCGACTGTGACAGTCCTGGTGTTCAGCCACCGACCCGAGGTACGCGAGGCGATCATCAACGCGGTCGGTCGCAGACCGGCCGCGGACCTTCCCCGGGTGCGGTACCTGGAGGCGGGCACGATCGCCGAAGTGGTCACCGAGGTCGACGGCGGCAACGTCGACCTGGCCATCCTCGACGGCGAGGCCCAGCCGACCGGCGGCATGGGCCTGTCCAGGCAGCTCAAGAACGAGATCGACGACTGCCCGCCGATCATCATCGCGGTCCGCCGCAAGGACGACCGGTGGCTGGCGACGTGGTCGCTGGCCGACGCGGTGCTGGTCTACCCGCTGGATCCGCTCACGTCCGCCGAGACGGTCGCCGAGGTCATGCGTGCCAGCATGCCGGCTCATGGGGCGGGTGTCTGATGGCCGGCGGATGGCCCAAGGTGCTCGGCGCGCTCGTCGCCGGTGACGACCTGAGCGCCGAGCAGGCGCAGTGGGCGATGGACCAGGTCATGTCCGGCTCCGCCACCGCGGCGCAGATCTCCGCGTTCGCGGTCGCGCTGCGGGCCAAGGGCGAGAGCGCCGGTGAGCTTGGCGGCATGGTGGCGGCCATGCTGGCGCGCGCGCTGCCGATCGCGGTGTCCGGCCGCACCGTCGACGTCGTCGGCACCGGGGGCGACGGGGCGCACACGGTCAACATCTCGACCATGGCGGCCATCGTGTCCGCCGCCGCGGGTGCGCCGGTGGTCAAGCACGGCAACCGGGCGGCGAGTTCGAAGTGCGGTTCGGCCGATCTGCTCGAATCGCTCGGCGTGGTGATCGACCTGCCGCCGGAGGCCGTCGCCGACTGCGTGCACGAGATCGGCATCGGTTTCTGCTTCTCGCGCGTGTTCCATCCGGCGATGCGGCACGCGGGCGGGGTACGCCAGGAGATCGGCATCCCGACGACGTTCAACTTCCTCGGCCCGCTGACCAACCCGGCGCAACCGGTCGCCGGCCTGGTCGGCTGCTGCGACGCGCGGATGGCGCCGCTGATGGCTCAGGTGCTGGCCGCCCGCGGCGCGTGCGCGTTCGTGGTGCGTGGCGACGACGGCCTCGACGAGATCACCACGGCCACCACGACGACCGCCTGGGTTGTCGACCACGGCGACGTCACGGTGACCAGCCTGGACCCGACCGCGCTCGGCGTCGCGCGTTCGGCGCCGGGGGACCTGCGCGGCGGCGCGCCCGAGGACAACGCCGAGGCGACCCGCCGGGTGCTCGGCGGAGAGCAGGGGCCGACCAGGGACGCGGTGCTGGTCAACGCGGCCGCCGCGATCGCGACCCACCGGGGACTGTCCGAGGACCTGGCGGCGGATCTGCGGGCCGGCCTCGCCGCCGCGACCGAGGCGGTCGACACCGGCGCGGCCGCCGGGCTGCTCCGGCGCTGGGTCGAGCACAGCAACACGCTGCGCGGTTGATCACAGCTGGCCCCATAGTTGGTCAGGCGACCGTCGGCGACGCCCAGTGACCAGCGGTGATCCAATGGTGCCGCCGATTTGGCGGCACGGGGCTAGCCTTTAGCGGTGGCGACGCCGCAGCTTTCCGGGACGGACCCGGAGCCCGACCCGGGCGCCGAGGGCATCGATGGTTCGGCGTCCGGCGTCGACTGGGCTCAGCTGCCGGCGCCGGTCGCGAGCCGGCTGGTCGAGATCGCCTCGGACGCCATGACGAAGCTGCCCGCGGTCGACCTTCCGGCGCAGCTTCGACCGGTGGCCAAGTTCGCCCCGGCCAAGCGGGCCAGGCTCGCGGCGAGCCCGCTGCTGGCGGCGCTGCGGGACGCTCCATCGTTTCGGGCCGCGGTTCTGCAGTGGGCCAAGGAGCACCGGCCGCAGGCGGTCAACCCGGACTCGCCCGATCCCGTGCGGGCCGCGGCCGCGGCGACCCTGCTCGGCAGCGCCGGCGCCACCGAGCTGGTCGACGCGGTGGCCAGGCAGACCGGCCTGGAGCAGCTGCGGGTCGAGCGGGACGTGGCGCTGGCCAGGGCCGAGCGGCTGGCGGTCGAGGTCGAACGGCTGCGCGCCGAGCTGGCCGACGCGCAGGAGTCGGCCGACCGGATCCGCGGCGAGCGGGATGCCGAGCTGGAGAAGCTGCGCAGCCGCCTTCGCGAGCAGGGCGTGCGGGTCCGGCGTGCCACCCAGGACAGCGCCGCGGCCGGGGCGGCGCTGGCCAAGGCCAACGAGGACGCGGCCGCGGCGCTGGCGGCCATGCGCGCCGAGCGCGACCGGGAGCGGGACCGGGCCGACTTCGAGCGGCGCCGGGCCGACCGGGCCGACGCTGACGCCGAGGCGGCCCGGCAGGCGGCGCGCGAGGCCAGGGCCGCCGACGAGGTGCGGCTCACGCTGCTGGTGGACACGCTCGCCGGCGCCGTCACCGGGCTGCGCCGGGAGCTGGCCCTTGGCAGCGAGCGTGAGCCGCACGCCGGTCCGAGCGGCCCGCGGCCGGCCGACCTGGTTCGCGGCGCGACGCGGCCGGAGGGTAGCCCCGGGCGCATCGAGGACCCGGCCGCGCTGGACCGGCTGCTCGCGCTGCCGGCGGTGCACCTGGTCGTCGACGGCTACAACGTCACCAAGACCGGCTACCCCGAGCTGACGCTGGCCGACCAGCGCGACCGCCTCGTCACCCAGCTCAGCGCCCTGGCCGCGCGCACAAGCGCGGAGGTGACGGTCGTGTTCGACGGCGCCGGCGTGGTCGCCGTCCCCACCACAGCCCCGCGCGGGGTCCGGGTGCTGTTCTCCGACCCGGGAGTGCTCGCCGACGACGTCATCAGGGCGGTCGTGGCCGCCGAGCCCGAGGGGCGCCCGGTCGTGGTGGTCACCTCGGACCGCGCGGTCGCCGACTCCGTGCGCCGGCGCGGGGCGCACCCGGTGCCCTCGGCGGTGCTGCTGGCCCGCCTCGGCAGGGTGTGAGCGCGGCTACCCGCCGCTGCCGTACGGCCGGGTGAGCGCCTCCATGTTGTGTCCGGACGGATCCTCGAAGTAGATCGCGCGCCCGCCGTCGCGGGGGTTGACCTCGTAGGGCTTCGTGTGGCCGGGGTCCGACCAGTAGGTCAACCCGCGCTCGCGCACCCTGCCGAGGATCTGGTCGAACTCCTCCTCGCTGACGAGGAACGCGTAGTGCTGGCTGGTGATCGCGCCGTCGGCGTCCGCGAAGTCGAGCGTGACCTCGTTGTCGGTCTGCACGGTCAGGAAGCTCCCGTACGGGGTCGGCTCGGCCAGGCCGAGGATCTCGGCCAGGAACCTCGCGGACTCCCGCTTGTCCCTGGCCGCGACGATCGTGTGGTTCAGCTGTACGGCCATGGCTGAAGACCGTAGGACCTGGAGCCAGGTCGAGGTCAACCATGTGTCGGCGGAAACTGTCGGTGGTGCTCCTTAGCGTGATGCCAACCAATGATGCAAGGGAGCCCGAGATGATCGTGGACTGCGACCGGTGCGAGGTGCGTGGGAACGCGTGTGGTGATTGCGTGATCACCGTGCTGCTCGGACCGGCCCCCGGCGACGTGCGCTTCGACGACACCGAGCAGCGGGCGATCGACGCCCTCGCGGGTGCCGGCCTGATACCACGGCTGAGGCTGGTCCCCGGCGATTCAAGCGACGTCACCGCCGGCATCGCCAAACGGAGCCAGGGCCGCGCCGAGCGGTCCACCAGGGAGGCCGGCTGATCGGAGGCACCGAAGCCACCGGCCTTGGCCCGTTACGCCGATCGTGCAGAAAGTGCGTCTTGACACGTTCCGTCGGGCGTGTTGTGGACGTCCTGCCTGCGGTTTCGTAACCTGTCCGAGACCTTGCGGCAGGCAGCCGGCATTCGAGTCGGCTACGCAAGGTGCACCGCCGAATCGGCCGACGAGGCCGAACCGGGGACCCACCGCAAGGACAGGGGTGAATCCGCTGGCGGTCGCTTGCGCGATCGGCACGGTAGGGCGACTTCCGGCCCGAACCCGTCAGCTAACCCGGTAGGCGGGCGAGTGGAAGAGGAGAAACGCGCGACGTGGCGTCGCACCGATTGAGGCGCACCATGACTGGGGCGCTGATCTCCACCTCCATGGTGGTCCTCGCTGCAATGATCCCCGTTCCATCCGCAGCGGATCCTGTCCTTCCTGACACCGCCTCCGAGGCGACCCGCCAACTGGCCGAGCTCAACCACGAGGCCGAGCGGCTCACCGAGGAGTACAAGCACGCTCAGGACCAGCTCGCCGCCCGCCGGACGGACCTGGACACCGCGCGGGCCGACTACGAGGCGGCGCGGCGGCAGGCCGACGAGGCACTGGCCAAGCAGGCGGAGTACCGCACCCAGGTCGACAAGCTGGCGGCGGCATCCTTCCAGGGCGCGCGCTTCAACCAGCTGTCGGCGCTGCTGGTCAGTGACTCGCCGCAGGACTTCCTGGACCAGATGTCGGCCCTGGACATCCTGGCGTCGGACAACAAGCAACAGATCGACTCGTTGTCGGCGCTCATCGGTCAGGCCGCCCGCATGCAGCGCGCCGCCGAGGACGCCCAGGCCAGGGCGATCACGGCGGAGCAGCAGGCGGCGCAGGTCGAGGCCGACCTCAAGCGCCGCAAGGACGAGATGGACCGGCAGATCAGGCTGGTCCGCGCCCGCTACAACGAGCTGACCAGTGCCGACCGGGCAACCCTGACCAGCGGTGGTCGCACCGACTACCCGACGGTGGCTGGCAGCACGATCGCGGTCAAGGCGCTGAACTCGGCGCTGTCCAGGCAGGGCTCCCCTTACCAGTGGGCCGCCGAGGGTCCGAACGCCTTCGACTGCTCCGGCCTGGTGTACTGGTCGTACCTGCAGCACGGCCGCACGCTCCCGCGGTCGAGCGCGTCGCAGGCCACGGTCGGGTCGCCGGTCTCGACCAGCTCGATGCAGCCCGGCGATCTGCTGTTCTTCTACAGCCCCATCAGCCATGTCGGCATCTATGTCGGCAACGGCCAGATGGTGCACGCGCCGCAGAGCGGCGACGTGGTCAAGGTCGCGTCGTATACGAGGATGCCCCTGACCGCCGTAAGACGAATATCCGACTGATCGAAGCCGCCGGCGTGGGGGGGTG
>DASSUA010000520.1:0-3638 GCA_035707525.1 Pseudonocardiaceae bacterium | reverse complement strand
CGGTCGCCGGCTCGGCCCCGAGCGCGAGCAGCTCGGCGACCCGACCGAGGACGCCGCCCTCCGCGCCGGGCAGCGCTGCGGCGACGGCCCGCAGCGCCGCACCGACCGGCAGGCCGCAGCGCAGGCTCGCCGCCAGCAGGTCGAGGACTCCGGCCAGCACGACGGGCTCGACCCGCGGCACGGCCAGGTCCGGCCGCACCGCACGCCGCGCGAGCAGGGCCGACCCGGCGCCGGCGAGCACGCCCAGCCCGGCACCTACCGCGTTGCCGAGGCAGACCGCCGCCAGCAACCCCACGGCGACGCCGAGCACCGCCGGCAGCACCGCACCGGGCCGGCCAGCCGGCCCCTGGCCTGGTGGCGAGCCGTCCGGCGGCCAGCCCCCGGCGGGGGCGCAGGCCTTCAGTCGTGCCCGCGCGACCAGGTGTCCAGGGTCCGCGAGCGCGGCGGCGCCGAGGATGGCCGCGGCCAGCGCCAACCGGTCGCTCACGGCGCGGCCGCCCTCGCAGTCAGGTGAGCGCTCCAGACAAGGCCCGCGCACACCAGGCCGCATCCGGCGAGGAGCAGCACCTGGCCCGCGGCGGTGCCGGCCAGCACCCGCCACGGGTCCGCGCCGACGGCCTGGCCCAGCACCAGCCCGAGCAGCGGCAGCCCGGCCAGAACCATCGACGTCGCGCGCGGCCCCGCGAGGGCGGCCGCCAGCCGGCGCGTGGCCTTGACCCGATGGTCCAGGTCACGCCGCACGGCATCGAGCACTTCGGCCAGGCCGACGCCGTGCCGCTCGGACAGCTGCCAGGCCGCCGCGACGCGGCCGGCGGGGCCGGCGAGGGCGGGGGCGGTCTCCGTAGCGCGGCGGACGGCGTCGGGGACGTCACCCGAGAGCCGGGCCGCGTCGGCGATCACCGCGAGCACGCCGGCAACCGGCTGGCCGGTGTCCCCGGCCACGCGCTGGGCGGCGACCGCCGGGTGCACCCCGGCGCGCAGTTCAGCGGTCAGCAGGCCGAGCGCCGACACCAGATCGGCGGCCGCGGCCAGGTCGACGCTCGACGCCCGCCGCGAGTGCGTGCGCCAGGCGACCGTCACCGCCACCAGCGCGAGCCCGGCCGCACCGCCCGCGCGGGCAGTGGACCAGCCGACGGCCGCGCCCGTGAGCGCGGCTGCGGTGATCGTGATCCCCGGGCCAAGCTGGCGACGCGTCGGCCATCGCCGCGCAGGGCGGCCGGCCGAGGCGAGCCACCGGAGCCGGGCCAGCGCGCTCGGGCTCGGCCAGCACAGCAGCGCCACCGCGGCGACGAGGCAGGCGGCCAGGCCGCAGACCTCGCGAGTGAGCTGGCTCAACATGACCACCGCACCCCGCGCTCGCCGAGCAGCTCGGCCAGGCGTGCCCGGCCGTCGCGCCATCCGTCTGGCCGCCATACCGGTCGAACCGAGACCAACTCCCCGCCCCGTTCGACGACGCCGATGCCGGTCAGCCGGCGCCGCCCGTCGCCACAGCGCCGGACCTCCAGCACCACCTGCACGGCGGCTGCGAGCTGGCTGTGCAGGGCAGCCCGGCCGAGACCGCCAAGGGCGGCCAGCGCCTCCAGCCGGGCGGGCACCTCGGCCGCCGAGTTGGCGTGCAGCGTGCCGGCGCCGCCGTCGTGGCCGGTGTTCAGGGCGGCGAGCAGCTCGCACACCTCCGCGCCCCGGACCTCGCCGACCACCAGGCGGTCCGGTCGCATCCGCAGGGCCTGGCGGACCAGCTCACGCAGGGTGACCTCGCCCGCGCCCTCGATGTTGGGCGGCCGCGAAACCAGGTGGACCACGTGCGGGTGGTTCGGCCGCAGCTCGCTCGCGTCCTCCACGCACACGATCCGCTCGGCCGCACCGGAGCAGCCGAGCAGCGCGGCCAGCAGCGTCGTCTTGCCGCTGCCCGCACCGCCGACGACGAGGAAAGCCAGCCGCGCCCGCACGATCGCGCGCAGCACCGCCTCCAGCTCGACGTCGAACGCACCGAGCCGGCGCAGCGCCGGCAGATCGTGCGCCGCCGGGCGGTGCGCCCGAAGCGACAGGCACACGCCGTCGTGGGCGATCGGCGGCACGATCGCGTGCAGGCGGGTCCCGTCCGGCAGCCGGCCATCGACGAACGGGGCGGCCTCGTCGAGGCGCCGTCCCGCAGCCATGGCCAGCCGCTGCGCGAGCCGCCAGACCGCCCCGGCGTCGGGAAACCGCACCGCCGAACGCTCCAGGCCGCGGCCGCGCTCGACCCAGACCGCATCCGGCGCCGTCACGAGAACGTCGGTGACCTGCGGGTCGTCGAGCAGGGGCTGCAGCACGCCGGCCCCGGTGAACTCCGAGTCGAGCAGCCGCAGCGCCGCCAGCAGCTCGGTGTCCCCGAGCACCCCACCGGACTCGGCGCGGACCGCGGCGGCCACCGCCGCGGGCGTGATCGGGCCGGTCGTGCCGACGAGCCGGTCCCGCACCCGGTCGACCACAGCGCCGGGCAGCGCCGGCAGCGGTTGCGCGACCAGCGCGGGCAGCGCGGGCAGCGCGGGCAATGGGGCGGCCAGCCGGTTCATCGCCGCACCCCGGCCGCGTCGAGGACGGCCGCGGCGGCGCCGGCCAGCGGTCCGCGGGCCGACCGAAACGGCAATCGGCCGGCGTCAAGGGCCGCCCCGAGCCGCGGTGCCGGACGCATCGCGGCCAGCAGCGGCACCGACAGGGCGCGGGCGACGTCGTCCGGCATGAGGCCGCCCGGCGCGGGTCCCCGCACGACCGCACCGACCTGGTCGTGCCGATCGAGCAACCGAGCGGCCACCGGCCTGGCCGCGGCGCACGCGCGCACCTCGGCCGGCACGACGAGCACGACGAGATCGGCACGTTCGACAACGGCGGACGCGCCCGCGGGCAGTTGCCGGGGCACGTCGCAAACGACGGTGTCACCGGCCCGCCGGCCCGCCTCGACCACCGCCGAGACCGCATCGGGCGACGGCGGCTCGCCGGCCTGACCGCACGACAGCACGCTGAGCCCCTTACCGGCGGCCGCCGGTAGGCAGGCCCGCGGCAGCGCCCCGTGCAGCGCCGAGGCCGCGACCCGACCGCCGGCCATCGAGAGCTGCGGCCAGCGCAGCCCGTCGACCAGCTCGAGGCCGAACAGCAGGTCCAGACCACCGCCGAGCGGATCGCAGTCCACCAGCAGCGCCCGGCGGCCGCGCCGGGCCGCGAGCAGGCCGAGCGCCGCGGTGAACACGGACGCCCCGGCCCCGCCACGACCGCCGACGACCGCGATCACCCGACCGTCGCCGGTCGCGCCTTCGGCTGCGTCGGCGAGCGCCTCCACCACCGACCGCTCGGCGTCGGGCAGCACCAGCACGCTCTCCGCTCCGGCGCGCATCGCCTGCTGCCACAGCTGCAGCGGCGGCTCGCCGCGGCACAGCACGATCAGGCCGGCCCGGCGCGGCAGCCCGGCACCGTCCCAGGCGGCCAGCACGGCCGCGTCGAGCAGCACGAGCGGCGCGTCCGACCACGGTGACCGGGCCGCGTTCAGGTCGTCGACCCGGCGCAGCTCGCAACCGGCCGCGGCGGCGAGCCGGTCGACCTCCCGGACCAGCTCGCCGTCCGGCGCGACCAGCAGTGGCATCACGGCGTCCTCCCTCGGCGCA
>DASSUA010000519.1:0-6366 GCA_035707525.1 Pseudonocardiaceae bacterium | reverse complement strand
CGGCCGCCGGCACCATCCAGCGCAGTATCCGGTGCCGCGCCACGGCCGCGATCCCGATCATGGCGAGCACGCCGCCGATCACCGCGAGTAGCCCCCCGACGATGAGCATGGCCGCGCCGCCGAAGAGCAGGAGGCCGTCGGTGTGCACGGTCTGCTTGGCTGCCTGAGCTGGCATCGATTCCCTCCGGGGTCGAAGAGTCCGCCGCGCCTTGGTCGGACGCGGGGTCAGCCCGGACCCGAGCCTGCGCCCATGGTGGCCCGCGCGGCCGCGCCCGCGATCGTCCCCGACGGACGAAGCCGCGACCGGAGTCCGGGCGGCTCATCCGGCCGGGATGACGTCCGGGCCGGTGCCGCGGCCAAGACTCGGCGGTGCCCGGTGGCAGGTGTCCCGGTGTGCTGAACCGGAGGCTGAGGTATGTGCCGTTGGCTGGCGTACTCGGGCAGCCCGATCCTGCTCGAGGAGCTGCTTTACAAGCCCCAGTACTCGCTGATCGACCAGAGCCTGCACTCGCGGCTTGGCGTCGAGACGACCAACGGGGACGGCTTCGGCGTGGGCTGGTACCCCGCCGGCGGGGCCGGTAACGGCACCGCGCCGGTGCTTTTCCGCGGGGTTGGCCCGGCCTGGAGTGACCAGAACCTGCGGGAGCTCGCCGGCGCGGTGTCGTCGCCGCTGTTCCTCGCGCACATCCGGGCGAGCACCGGCACGGCGATCCAGCAGACCAACAGCCACCCGTTCCGGTACGGGCGGTGGTTGTGGCTGCACAACGGCGCCGTGCGCGAGTTCGCCACGGTCAAGCGCGAGCTCGTGCTGGCGGTGCATCCGTCGTACTACCCGTCGATCGCCGGGTCGACGGACTCGGAGGTCATGTTCTACCTGGCGCTGACGTTCGGGCTGCAGGACGAGCCGGTGCCGGCGGTGGAGCGGATGGTGGGCTTCGTCGAGTCGGTCGGGCACCGGCACGGCGTCGCACACCCGGTCCAGCTGACGGTGGCGGCAACCGACGGTGATCGGCTGTGGGTCTTCCGCTACTCCAGCGAGGGCGACAGCCGGTCGCTCTACTTCAGCACGGCCGTGTCGACGCTGCGGCAGATGTATCCCGAGAACGAGAACCTGCGACGGCTCTCGGCCGACACCCGCATCGTCGTCTCCGAACCGCTGCGGGACCTCGTCGGTGCCTGGCAGCCGGTGCCGGAGTCGAGCTACGGGCTGGTCCACAAGGGCGCGGACAGCCTGGGCCCGTTCACCCCGAGCGTCCCCTAGGAGGAGCCGCGATGGACCAGGCCGAGAAGGCGACGGACATCGCTGCGGGGCGGCGCATGACCGTGCGTGGCGCCGCGTTCCTCGGGGTCGGCGCGATGGTCGGCGCGGGCATCTTCGCGCTGCTCGGCGAGGCCGGCGCGGTCGCGGGCGCGGCGGTGTGGCTGTCGTTCCTGATCGCCGGGATCATCGCGTCCCTGCAGGGCTACGCGGTCGCCAAGCTGGGCGCGCGCTACCCGTCGTCGGGCGGGATCATCACGTTCCTGCTGGAGGGCTACGGCCGAGGCCACGTCACGGCGATCACGTCGTGGTTGCTCTACTTCGCCTCGATCATCGTGACGGCGATGGTCTCGGTGTCCTTCGGCAGCTACGGCGCCGCCCTGTTCTTCGGTGACGACGCCGCGACGGCCTGGGAGAAGATCCTGACGACCGCCGTCGTGCTGCTGGTCGCCGTGATCAACATCGCCGGCGCCAAGGCCATCGACCGGGTGCAGTCGATCATCGTCGTGATCCTGCTCGCGGTCTTCGCCGTCTTCATCGTGGTCACGCTCGGGCAGTTGGACCCGGACCTGCTGGCGCCCTCGACCTACCCGCCCGCCGTCGACATCGTCTCCAGCGTCGCGCTGACCTTCTTCGCCTTCCTCGGCTTCGCCGTGATCAGCTTCACCGGCTCCGACCTGCCCAGCCCCAGCAAGAACCTGCCCAGGGCGATGTATCTGGCCCTCGCTGTCACCACGGCGCTGTACGTGCTGGTCTCGCTGGGCGTCTTCGGCACGCTGACCGTGCAGCAGGTGATCTCCAACGGCGACACCGCGCTCGCGGTCGCCGCGCGCCCGACCCTGGGCGAGGCCGGCTTCGCGATGATGGCCGTGGCGGCGCTGCTGGCGACCTCGTCCTCGGTGAACGCCAACATCTACGCCGCCGCCGGGTCGACCGCCAAGCTCGCCGAGACCGGGCAGTTCCCGCCGGTGTTCGGGCAGTTGGCCAGGGTGGGCGGGACCCGGGGGCTGGTGATCTCGGTCGTGCTCGTGCTGCTGCTGGCGAACCTGGTCGACCTGACCGCGATCGCGTCGCTCGGCAGCGTCGTGGCGCTGTTCATCTTCCTGCTCGTGTCGGTCGCCGCCCTGCGGCTGCGCCGGGAGACCGGCTCCAACGCGGCGGTGGTCGGGCTCGGGATCGTGCTCACCGCGCTGGTGCTGGTGATCTTCTGCGTGCAGACGCTGCGCAACGAGCCGCAGACCTTCGTCGCGATGATCGGCGTGATCGCGCTCGCCGTGCTGCTCGACCTGCTGTGGACCTGGCTCCGCGGCCGCCGTGCCCGGGCGGCCCGGGTGGCGGGCGAGAGCGGCCCCTCCGCCGCTGCCCGCTGATGGCTCCCGGTCGCTCACCGGACGGCGACCGGGAGTCATCCCGCCGGGGTGAGGATTGCCGGCCGCGTCCGCCTCACCCTCTAGGGGTCGCACGGGCTGGGAGGGCCTCATGAGCTCAATGGACGTACCGGTCGATCGACCGAAGCCGAAGGCCGCGGAGCGGACGGCATCCGCGGCCCGCACCCGGGCGCCGGCCGTGGCGTACATCTCCTGGGTTGCCCTGGCGCTGATGACCACCTCGTCGGTGGCCAGCCTTCGCCCGTCGCCGACCATGGCGATGTACGGGCTGGCCTGCATCTTCCTCTACCTGGTGCCCGCGGTGGTGTTCCTGCTGCCGACCTCGCTGGTCTCCGCGGAGCTGGCCTCGGGCTGGGAGGGCGGCGTCTACAAGTGGGTGAGCGAGGGCATCTCGAAGCCGGCGGGGTTCCTTGCGGTGTGGTGCCAGTTCGCCATGACGATCTTCTACTACCCGAGCCTGCTCGGCTTCGTGGCCGCCACCCTGGCCTACGTCATCAACCCGGCGCTGGCCGCCAGCGGCGTATGGACCGCACTGGTGATCATGGTCTGCTACTGGACCGGCGTGTGGGTGTCCTCCCGCGGCACCAAGGGCGTCGCCGGGCTGGCCAGCAGCGGCCTGATCATCGGCACCCTCATCCCCGGGGTGTTGCTGGTCACGCTCGGCGTCGTCTTCCTCGGCCAGGGCAACCCGTCGGCCGCGCCGATGACCGCCGACCACTTCCTGCCCGCCTGGGCCGGCCTGGCCAGCCTGGTGCTGATCGTCAACAACTTCCTGTCGTACTCGGGCATGGAGATGAACGCGGTGCACGTGGGCTCGCTGCGGGACCCGGCCAAGGATTTCCCGAAGTCGATCTTCCTGGCGATGGGCCTGGTGCTGCTCATCTTCATCCCGCCGGCGCTGGCCATCAGCTGGATCGTGCCGGCCGAGCAGCTGTCCCTTACCGCCGGCATCATGCAGGCCTTCGACGTGGTCTTCGCCCAGTTCGGCTCGCAGTGGCTGACCCCGATCATCGGGATCATGCTGGTGACGGCCTCGCTGGCCGGCATGCTCACCTGGCTCGCCGGCCCGTCCAAGGGCCTGCTGCTGATCTCCCGGCAGGAGGGCTACCTGCCGCCGTACCTGCAGCGGCTGAACAAGCACGGCGTCCAGCAGAACATCCTGGTCACGCAGGGCATCGTCACCACGGTGATCGCGCTGGCCTACGCGCTCATCCCGGACGTGTCCAGCGCCTACTGGATCTTCTCGGTGATCACCACGCAGGTCTACCTGATCATGTACCTGCTGATGTTCGTCGCCGCCGTGCAGCTGCGCCGCAAGCACCCGGACCACCCCCGCGGCTACCGGGCCCCGATGCTGGTCAGCCTCTGCGGGATCGGCTTCGCGGCCTCGCTCGCGGCGCTGCTGATCGGATTCATCCCGCCGTCGCAGTTCAGCTCAGGCAACGCCGGCCTGTACGTCCTCATCGTCGCCGGCGGCGCGCTCGGTCTCGGCCTGCTGGTGCCTTACATCTTCTACCGGATGCGCAAGCCGTCGTGGCGCACGGCGGGCGCCGAGGAGGTGCCGGTCGCATGAGCCACTCCAGTCACGCCAAGAAGGGCCACACCCGCGGCCGGCAGGGGACCGCGACCGGCGCGGGGGCCCCGAAGTCCACCCGGTACACCATGTACGTGGTGCTCGGGGTGGCGTTCGTGGCGCTGATCGTCGTCGGGTTGCTGTTCTACCGGTCGGGCGAGGCGACCGAGGAGGCCAACGCCAAGGCCGACCAGCTGACTACCGAGCTGACGGCGGCCGGGCTGCAGGCGCCCTCCAACGAGGTGATCGTCCAGGTGCTCGGCAACGACGGCGGCGCGGTCTGCGCCAACCCCAACGCCGCGCTCAACCGTGCCGCCTCCGGCGCCCTGCTGGCCAACGGGGCGGCCGGACCGGGCATCCGGCCGGTCATCGCCGACTCCAGGGTCGTCCAGGCCACCGTGACGGTGATCAAGGTCTACTGTCCCGGCTACCTGGAAGAGTTCCAGGAGTACGCCGACAGCCTCAAGACGGCCGACCACACGGAGTGAACTGACATGCAGCTACGCGACCGGATCGACGGCCTGATGGGCCAGGCGCGGACCGACCTCGCCGAGCTCGTCGCGATGAGGTCCGTCGCGGATCCGCGGCAGTTCCCGCCGCAGGAGTGCCGGCGCGCCGCGGAGTGGGTCCGTGACCGGTTCGCCGAGGTCGGCTTCGCCGGCCTCGAGCTGGCGGACACGATCGACGGGAGCCTGGCGGTGGTCGGTTCGCGGCCGGGACCGGACCCCGACGCGCCGACCGTGCTGCTGTACTCCCACTACGACGTGCAGCCTCCGCTGGACGAGGCCGCGTGGCGGACCCCGCCGTTCGAGCTGACCGAGGTCGACGGCCGCTGGTACGGCCGCGGGGCGGCGGACTGCAAGGGCAACATCGTCATGCAGCTGGCCGCCCTGCGGGCACTGGGCGACGACGTGCCGGTCAACCTCAAGCTGGTCGTGGAGGGCTCCGAGGAGCAGGGCACCGGCGGGCTGGAGGACTACGTTCCCAAGCACCCCGAGCGGCTGCGCGCCGACGCCATCCTGATCTGCGACACCGGCAACGCGGCGGTCGGCATGCCGGCCGTGACCGTCAGCCTCCGGGGGCTGGCCAACGTCGTGGTGCGGGTCGAGGCGCTGCGGTCGGAGGTGCACTCCGGCATGTACGGCGGGCCGGCGCCGGACGCGCTGGCCGCGCTGATCCACATCCTGGCGAGCCTGCGCGACGGCGCCGGCAACACCACGGTCAGCGGCCTGGACAGCAACCAGACCTGGACCGGCATGGAGTACCCGGCGGCGGACTTCCGCGCCGACGCCACGGTGCTCGACGAGGTGTCGCTGATCGGTGACGGCTCGGTGGCCGACCTGCTGTGGGCCCGGCCGGCGGTCACCGTGCTCGGCATCGACTGCCCGCCGGTGATCGGCTCGGCGGCCGCCATCCAACCGCGGGCGGCGGCCCGGCTGAACCTGCGGGTGCCGCCGGGCACCGACGCCGCCGTGGCCCAGGAGGCGCTGTCCAAGCACCTGCTCGAGGCGGCGCCGTGGGGGGTGCGGGTGAGCGTGGAGCGCGAGGGGGTCGGGTCGCCGTTCCGCGCCCGCCAGGGCGGACCCGCCTACGCCGCGCTGGCGGAGGCGATGCAGGCCGCCTACGGCCGGCCCATGACGACGCTCGGCCAGGGCGGCTCGATCCCGCTGTGCAACGTGTTCGCCGAGACCTATCCGGACGCGGAGATAATCCTCGTCGGCTTGGAGGAACCGCGCGCACTGATCCACGCTCCAAACGAAAGCGTCGACCCGACCGAGATCGCCAATATGGCCCTGGCCGTGGCACTGTTCCTCCAGCGGTACGCCGAGGCCGGGTAGCCGCCGGGGCGGGATGGGACCCGGCCCCGTCCCGCCCCGGCCATTTCCCCCGGGTGACCGGGTCGCCGGTTACCGGACCCCGTGCTTACCGTGCCGTGCTTACCGTGCCGTGCTTACCGGCCGTGCTTACCGGACCGTGCGCAGCTCGTGGCTGGAGTTGTTGAACCGGCGGCCGCCGCTGTCGGTGACGGTCACGATGTCCTCGATCCGCACCCCGAACCGTCCGGGCAGGTAGATGCCGGGCTCGATGGAGAAACACATGCCGGGCACCAGCGGCTGCGTCTGGCCCTCGACCAGGTACGGCGGCTC
>DASSUA010000518.1:0-3577 GCA_035707525.1 Pseudonocardiaceae bacterium | reverse complement strand
AACGACGCCGGGGCGCAGATCGACCGGTTCGCCCAGTCGCTGCAGGCGGCCGCGCGCGGCGAGCCGGCGCCCGAGGGCGGTTATCAGGGCAGCTACGTCGGTGACATCGCCGCCGAGGTGCTGCGCCAGGAGCCGGGTGCGATCGACGATCTGGCGGCGTTTCGCCGGGTCGGCGTCGGGCTGATGTTCGACGCGATCAAGGCGAGCCTGCACGAGTTCCGCACCGACTTCGACGTCTATGTCCACGAGCGGACGCTGCACGAGTCCGGCGCCGTCGAGGCGGCGGTAACGCGGCTGAAGGAGTCCGGGCACCTCTACTTCTCCGACGGCGCCTGGTGGCTGCGTTCGACCGAGTTCGGCGACGACAAGGACCGCCCGGTCATCCGCAGCGACGGCACACCGGCCTACATCGCCGCCGATCTGGCCTACTACCTGGACAAGCGGGCCCGCGGCTTCGACCTGTGCATCTACATGCTCGGCGCCGACCACCACGGCTACACCGGCCGGCTCAAGGCGGCGGCGCAGGCGTTCGGCCACGATCCGGCGTCGGTCGAGGTGCTCATCGGTCAGATGGTGAGCCTGACCAGGGGTGGAGCGCCGGTCCGGATGAGCAAGCGCGCCGGGACCATGGTCAGCCTCGAGGACCTGGTGGAGGCCGTCGGCGTGGACGCGGCGCGGTACGCGCTCATCCGGTCCTCGGTCGACTCGATGCTGGAGATCGACCTGGACACCTGGTCCCGGCGCACCAACGACAACCCGGTGTTCTACGTGCAGTACGCGCACGCGCGGCTGTCCTCGCTGCAGCGCAACGCGGCCGAGCTCGGGATCGGGTTCGACCCGCGAACCGTCGAGTTCGGCCTGCTCACCCACGACCGCGAGGGCGACCTGGTGCGCACGATCGGCGAGTTCGGCCGCGTCGTCGCCGCAGCGGCCGAGCTGCGCGAACCGCACCGCGTCGCGCGGTACCTGGAGGAGCTGGCGAGCGCGTACCACAAGTTCTACGACACGTGCCGGGTGCTGCCGATGGGCGACGAGCCGCCCGGGGACCTGCACCGGGCGCGGCTGGCGCTGTGCGCGGCGGCCACGCAGGTGCTCGCCAACGGCCTCGGCCTGCTCGGGGTCAGCGCTCCGGAGCGGATGTGACGGCGCACCCGGCCGGGCCGCGGCACGCCCAGGTCCTGGCGGTCGCCAGCACGGCAGGCGTCGCGCCGGCCACCGCGGAGCAGCTGCACGAGCTGCATCCCGAGGTGTGGCCGCGGGGCGCCTCCAGGGACGCTGCACTGTCCAGGGGCGCTGCTCTTTCCAGGGGCGCTGCCCTTGACGGGGGCGGCTCGGTGCGGCTGGCCGGCGTGGACGTGCGTGACCTCGCCGAGCAGTTCGGCACGCCGCTGTTCGTCGTCGACGAGGCGGACTTCCGCTCCCGGTGCGCCGAGTACGCCGACGCGTTCGGCGACCCGACGCTCGTGCACTACGCCGCGAAGGCGTTCCTGTGCCGCGAGGTGGTCCGCTGGGTCGCCGACGAGGGGCTCTCGCTCGACGTGTGCTCGGGCGGTGAGCTGGCGCTGGCCCGCAGCGCCGGCTTCCCGGCGGGCCGGATCGCCTTCCACGGCAACAACAAATCGGTGGCCGAGCTGACCGCCGCGGTGCGGGCCGGGGTCGGCACGGTCGTGCTCGACTCGTTCGCCGAGATCGCGAGGCTGGACCACGTCGCGCGCGACGCGGGGGTGCGGGCCGACGTGATGGTCCGGGTGACCGTCGGGGTCGAGGCGCACACCCACGAGTTCATCGCCACCGCGCACGAGGACCAGAAGTTCGGGTTCTCGCTCACCGAGGGCGACGCCGCCGAGGCGGTGCGGCGGGTGCTCAAGGCCCGCGGCCTGAACCTGGTCGGGCTGCATAGCCATATCGGGTCGCAGATCTTCGACGCGAGCGGGTTCGAGGTCGCCGCGAGGCGGGTGATCGGGCTGCTTGCCGCGGTCCGCGACGAGCACGGCGAGGAGACGACCGCCGGCATCGAAACCGTCGACCTCGGCGGCGGCCTCGGCATCGCCTACACCCAGGCCGACGACCCGCCGCCGGTGAAGGTGATCGCCGGCCAGCTCAAGGCCATCGTGGCCAAGGAGTGCCTCGCGGCCGGGTTGCCGCCGGTGCGGGTCGCGGTCGAGCCGGGACGCGCGATCGCCGGCCCGGGAACGGTGACGCTGTACGAGGTGGGCACGCTCAAGGACGTCGCGCTCGACGCCGGCACCGCCCGCCGCTACGTCAGCGTCGACGGCGGGATGAGCGACAACCTGCGCACCGCGCTGTACGGCGCGGCCTACGACTGCCGCCTGGTGTCGCGGATCTCGGCGGCCCGGCCGGTGCTGAGCCGGGTGGTCGGCAAGCACTGCGAGAGCGGTGACGTCGTGGTCCGCGACTGCTGGCTGCCCGACGACCTGGCCCCCGGCGACCTGCTCGCGGTCGCGGCGACCGGTGCCTACTGCTACGCGATGTCGAGCAACTACAACAAGCTGCCGAGGCCGGCGGTGGTGGCGGTGCTCGACGGTCGGGCGCGGCTGCTGCTGCGCCGGGAGACCCTCGACGACGTGCTGCGCCTGGAAATGCCGTGAACGGCATCGGGGTGGCGCTGCTCGGCTGCGGGATCGTCGGCTCGCAGGTGGCCCGGCTGCTCGACGAGCAGGCCGACGACCTGGCCGCGCGCGTCGGCGCCCCGGTCCGCCTGCGCGGGATCGCGGTGCGCCGGCTGCACAAGCACCCGCAGGTCCCGGCCGAACTGCTTACCGCCGACGCGGCCGCGCTGGTCGCCCGCGACGACATCGACGTCGTGGTGGAGGTGATCGGTGGTATCGAGCCGGCGCGCGGCCTGCTGACCGGTGCGCTGGCCGCCGGCAAGCCGGTCGTCACCGCGAACAAGGCGCTGCTGGCCGAGCATGGCGCCGAGCTGTTCGCGGCGGCCGACGCGTCGGGCGCCGACCTTTACTTCGAGGCGGCGGTGGCCGGGGCGATCCCGCTGCTGCGCCCGCTGCGCGAGTCGCTCGCCGGCGACCGGATCAACAGGGTCATCGGCATCGTCAACGGCACGACCAACTACGTGCTGTCGGAGATGGACGCCTCCGGGGCCACCTACACCGAGGCGATCGAGCAGGCGACGCGCCTGGGTTACGCCGAGGCCGACCCGACCGCCGACGTCGACGGGTTCGACGCCGCCGCGAAGGCCGCGATCCTGGCCAGCCTGGCGTTCCACACCAGGGTCACCGCGGCCGACGTCTACCGCGAGGGCATCAGCGAGGTGACCGCGTCCGACATCGCGGCCGCCCGCGCGCTCAACCGGGTCGTCAAGCTGCTCGCGGTGTGCGACCGGGTGGCCGGCCCGGACGGGCAGGAGCTGGTGTCCGCGCGGGTCTATCCGGCGATGATCCCTCGCTCGCACCCGCTGGCCTCGGTCGCCGGCGCCTTCAACGCGGTGTTCGTGGAGGCCGACGCGGCCGGCTCGCTGATGTTCTACGGCCAGGGCGCGGGCGGCGCCCCGACCGCGAGCGCCGTGCTCGGCGACCTGGTGGCGGTCGCCCGCAACCGG
>DASSUA010000517.1:0-6504 GCA_035707525.1 Pseudonocardiaceae bacterium | reverse complement strand
GGCGCGGTTCATCGAGCGCATGGTCGAGTTCATCCGGCCCTGCAGCCGGTCCGGCGTGACCGACTGGCGGTAGGACATCTCGATCGGCCCCTGTGCCCCGAAACCGAAGCCGAACAGCAGCTGACCGGCGCCGACCATGGCCACGGCCGGCCAGCCGCCGGCCGCCGGGGCCAGGGCGACGATCGCGAAGCCGGCCGCCTCGAAGCCGCGGGAGCCGGCGATCGTCGGGCAGACCCCGAGCGCCCGGCTCAGCCGGGTCGACAGCCCGGTGCCGACCAGGGCACCCACGCCCGCGAGGGCGAACGTGACCCCGAGAACGAACGCGTCGAACCCGAGGTCGCGCAGCGCGAACGGCACGTAGACCGTGTTCAAGATGCTGAAACACAGGAACCAGGCATGGGTGGCGAGCGCGAGCGGCCGCAGCGTGCGGTGCCGGTAGACCCACGACAGCCCCTCGCGCGCCTCGCTCACGATGGCCGGACGGGCCGGCGCCGCCGGTGGTGGGTCTTCCGCCCGCACCCGCGCCGTCAGCAGGCCACTGGCCAGGTAGCTGGCCGCGTCGACGAGAACCGCCAGCGGCGCACCGAGCCACGACACCAGCCCGCCGGCCACCACCGGACCCGTGGTCTGGGCCATCGCGGTGCTCTGCTCGAGCCGCGCGTTCGCGGGCGCCAGCAGCCGGCGCGGCACGAGCCTTGGCAGGAACGACTGGTGCGCGGCGTCGTTGAACAGCGACAGCGTGCCGAACGCGACCATGACCGCGGCCAGCAGCGGGACGGTCAGCACCCCGGTCAGCGCGAGCAGCGGGATCACGCCGAGCAGCACCGCCCTGGCCAGATCGGTACCCACCAGCAGCGGCCTTCGCCGCATCCGGTCCGCGACCACCCCGGCGACCAGGCCGAGCACCAGGTAGGGCAGCCAGCGCGCGGCATTGACCAGGCCCACGTCTGTCACCGTGCCGGCGAGCGTGGTGACGACCAGCACCTGCAACGCCAGCGTGGTGACGTAGGTGCCGAAGTCGGAGATCGTCGAGGCCGCCCAGAAACGGACGAACGCCGGCCGGTGCCGCAGCCGCTCGACGGCCTCGCCGGTCAACCGTCTGCCGCGGTGCGGCGCATCGCTACCGCTTCGACCCCGGACAGCAGCAGATCGACGCCGAAGTCGAAGTAGGACTCGGCGTCGAGGTCCCCGGCCGGTTGCCTGGCCATCAGCCCCATGACCCCGTGCAGCAGCTGGGAGGCGATCAGGGACGCCTCCAGCGGCGTGAACCCGGCCCGCGACAGCAGCTCCGCCGCGGCCTCGGTGACCCTGCTGAACCCGTCGGCCGCATCCTCGTCGGCAGTCCCCGTATCGAGACTGCCGGTTTCGACACTGCCGGTATCGACGCTGCCGGTATCGAGACTGCCCAGCACGGCCGGCGCGCACGGGTGCGCGCGCAGGACGTCAAGCAGCGCGACGACCATCGCCCGCAGCCGCTCGTGCCACGGCCGCTCGGGGTCGCCGGCCGGGACGACCTCGGCGAGCAGCTGCTCGGACATGGCGGTCAGCAGCTCGTCTCGGTCCTTGACGTGCCAGTACATCCCCATCGGGGTCACCACGAGCTGGTCGGCGAGCCGCCGGATGGTGACCGCCTCCAGGCCTTCCCGGTCGGCGAGCGCGAGCGCCTGCGCGACGACCGTGTGGCGGGTCAACCAAGTCCGCTCCCCGATGACCATTCGGCAACCTTACGGACAAGGCCCCCCAGGGTCAGGCGAACGGGTGCGGACCCCGGCGAAGGGGGTGGGGCCTCGTCCGCAGCGGCGTCGGCGGGTTCCACGACAGCACCGCGCCGGCGGCGATCAGGCGGTGCCGGTGCTCGCGGGCGTGGTGCCAGCAGAACCGCAGCTCGCCGGCCGGCAGCACGGCCCGCACCCGGGCGGCCACCGGGCACCGGTCACAGCGGTCCGCTCCGTCCAATGGAGGTGGCGTCAGCCGGCCAGGCATCGCCATGTCGTCACGCCGCCTCGAGCAGCGCGCGGCCGGAGTCGGTCAACCGAACGGGCGCCGGCCGCGCCCCGCTCGTGGCGATCAGGCCGGCCCGGCTCAGCCGGGTCCCGATCAGCTGATCGCAGCAGCACACTCCGTCGATTACCAGCACCACGCCCGCGTCGGCGGCGAGCATGCACCTACCGGCCGCGACAGCACGGAGAACGGCCCGATCCCGGTGACACAGCTCCGAACAGGTTTCCGAACAATTCGGTGTGGTCATGACGTCCTCCCTGCGGGGCTCAGGCCTCCGGGCTTGGTGTCCGGGGGCTCATCGAGACGTCGAAACCACCATCCGCGCGCCTACCCTCGAAACCGCTATTGACCTGCTATCGAGCGGCTAGAGAGGTAGTTGACCGGGCGTGTGGGAGCCTGCCTACAGGGGGGTCAGGGTGATCGGACAGTTGATCCTGGCCAGCAGCAGATCGGTCAGCCGCACCGGTCGCAACGGGTGGCTGGTGCGGCCGAGGACGAGCAGCCGGGCGCCGGCACACGCGTGTTCCAGCGCGGCCGCGGGCGGGCCGCCGACGATCGCCAGGTGCATCGTGACCTGCGGGTACCGCGCGTGCCACGACTCGACCACGCCGGTCAGCTTCGGCACCCGGGTGACCAGGCCGGCCTGGCCGGTCAGGGAGACCTGCATGGCGTGCGAGTGACCGTGGGCGTGCACGATCGCCAGCGGCCAGTCGTGGGCCGCCGCCTCGGCGAAGCCGGTGCCGACGACGGCGCTCGCCGCGTCGGTGTCGTCGACCGCGGCCACCACGTGCCCGGCGAAAGAGCCCGTGCCGCCGTTGGTCCGGTGCACCCGCTCGGTTGGCGGCACCACGACCACCGAGCTCCGGGCGTGCCGCAGGGCGTACTCGACGGTCGAGCCGAGCACCCGCGCGGCCAGCCGGTGCCGGCTGCCGAGACCCAGAACCAGCGAGTCACGCTGCCTGACGTGGGACACGAGCCGGCGACCGGGCGGGCCCTCCAGCTCCTTGCCGTCGATCACCAGCAGCGGGTAGCGCACCCGCAGCCACTCCACGGCGTCCTCGAGCACCAGCCGAGCCGCCACCGCGGTGTCGCGCGTCGCGTGCGCCGAACCGGGAACCAGCGCCAGCACCGGTGCCTGCCAGCAGTGGTACACGCAAAGCGGGCGGTGGTGGGCCATGGCCTCATCTGCGGCCCACCGCAACATCACATGATTGACAGGGGACCCCTCGACTCCCACCGTCACCAGATCGGGAGTGCTCGCATCAACCTCCACGACTCCTCCAATCGGCCTAGTCGCCGTGCCGTCAACCGGCTCCTGATCCTCTCCCCTTCTGGCCGTAAATGGGAGGGGCGATAGAGCCAGGAACCTGGGACTTTGGCCCCTCCTGCGGCGCTGTTACCGGGCCGGTGAGGCCGAGGTGGCGGGTCGAGCCGGCCGGGATTTGACGGCACAGCAAGGCAACCAGTAGGGCAGGCTGTACCGTTCGCGCATGTCCCAGCCAGGCGACCCGTACCGCAGGGAGTACCGGCTTCCGCGCCGCGGGTCACAGCAGGATCCGGAGCCGCGGTACCCGCCGCGGCGACCGCAACGCCCCTCCGCGTCCTCTCAGGCGTCAGCGCCCTCTCAGGCGTCACGGTCCTCGCAAACGTCACGGCCCTCGCAAACGTCACGGCCCTCGCAAACGTCACAGCCATCACAGGACTGGTTCCAGCCAACGAACAACTTGCCACCGACGCCCGACCGGTCGACACGCTCCGGGCGCACCCCGGCCGCGCGCGGCTGGCCGGCGATCGACGGCCGATCCCTGGAGGCGTTCGACCGGCCGGCGGCACGTGGCCGCTACGACCCGCTGATGGACTGGCCGCAGACGCCCGATCGGCACGAGGCGGTCGCCGCGCCGGCGCGGTCCCCGGCGGCCACCGCGCCCGACCCGGACCACGCCGAGCAGCCGGTGCCGGCCCGCCAGCACCCGGGACCGGCCCGGCAGCCGGGACGGCCGTCGCGCGGCTGGCGACTGCCCGGACTCGGTTTCCTGCTCACCCTGGTGGCCATCGCCATCCTGGTGGTCAGCTTCACCGTGCTGCCGTGGGCCGGGGCCGCCGGCTTCCAGTTCACCGGCGACTCCCTGCCTGAGCTCGCCAACCGGCTCGGGACTAACGACTTCGCCGGCTGGTACGTCGTGCTGTTCAGCTACCCGCTGGCCGCCCTCGGCGTCCTGCTCGCGCTGGTATCGGTGCTGCAGTCAGCGGTGACGAAGATCATCTGGGGTGCCCTGGTCCTGCTCGGGCTCGGCGGGCTGGTCTTGCGCTACGGGCTCGGACCGTTCACCGACCTGGCCGCGGACGGCGGGCTGCGCTTCAGCAGGGTCGAGCTGACCGTGGCGATGATCGCGCTGGCCGCGCTGGTCGTCGTGATCTTTCTCCTGCGCCTCGCGGTCACCACGTTCCGCCGGGTGGCCGGCGTGATCCTGCTCGGGTTCGCCGGCCTGCACTCGGTCGCGCTGTGGGACCTGCTAGGCAGTGTCGGCACCGCGGCCGGCATCGCAGCCGGCACCGCAGGAGGCAGCGAGGCCGGAACCACAGCGCTGAGCTTCGGCGCGTTCGGCCCGGCGCTGGGCTACCTGCTGACCGCGATCGCCGCGTTCATCGGCCCCGGCCGCCTGCTCGGCAGGTGACGAGGTCCCGGCGTTACCCGTGCTTGGCCCGGTAGGCGGTGGCGGCACCGGGATGCAGTGGCACGCCGAGCGTGCCGATCAGCGTGCGGCTGTCCATGTACTGGGTGCCCAGCGCCTCCTCGGGCACGAGCTGGGCCGCCCGGTCGACGACCACGCCGGTCACCGCGGCGGCGACGGCTTCGGGCAGGGTAGCGGCGCAGACCAGCAGGTTGGCCACGCCGATGGTGCGCACACCCTCGGCTTTGCCGTAGCCGCCGGCGGGCGTGCTCACCTGCCGGTAGACGTTGCCGTAGCCGGTCCGCAGCGCCGGCAGCAGCTCCGTGGCCGGCAGCAGCCGGAGGCCGACCTCGCGGTGCAGGCCAGCGAGCGCGGGCGTCGGCACCCCGCCGACCCAGAGCAGGGCGCGGATGCGGCCTTCCCGCAGAGCTTCGACGGAGTCACGCAACGTCATGTTGCGCCATCGCACGCTCAGCCCGGCGGCGATCATCCGCTCGCCGAGCATGGCGGTGCCGGAGCCGGGCGCGCCGATCGAGACCGTGGCGCCGGCCAGGTCGGCCACGCCATCCGCCGGGTCGTCGCCGCGCACCACGAGCTGCACGTAGTCCAGGTAGATCCGGCCGATGGCGCGGATGCCGACCGGTCCCCCGAACGGAGCCTCGCCGCGCACCGCGGCGAGCGCGGTGTCGGCCTGCGTGAGGCCGATATCGGCGGCACCCGTACTGACCTGCCTGATGTTGTCCACGCTGCCGTCGGTCTGCCGCGGCTCGCACAGCAGGCCGACGTCGGCCTTGTCGATCTCGTCGGCCAGCAGCGCGGCGAACCTGAGGTAGAACCCGCCCTCCTGACCGCCGGCGATCGTGATCGTCCGCGCGCCGCCACGGCAGCGGGAGGCGCCGCCGACGCCGAGCACGCCCACGGCCAGCGCGCCGGCACCGATCTTGAACATCGCCCGCCGGGAGACGTTCAACAGGTCACCTCCTCGACCAGCGGCAGGGCGACCTCGACGACGAGCCCTCGCGGCCGGTTGGCCCGCACGTCGAGCACGCCGCCCCGGGCGGTGACGAGCCGCTCGGCCAGGGCGAGCCCGAGCCCGGAGCCGGTTTCGCCGTGATGGCGCCGGGAACGCCAGAACCGCGTCGTCGCCTTCGGCAGCTCCTGCGGTGAAAGCCCGGGGCCGTCGTCGGTGATGGCGACGAGCCCACGTCCCGACAAGGCGCTGCATTCCATCCGCACCTGGGCACCCGCGCCCGCGTACTTGATCGCGTTCTCCAGCGCGACGTCCAGCACCTGCTTCAGCTCGATCTCCGGGCAGCCCAGCCGCACCGGCCGCACCGAGCCCGGACCGTGCAGCTCGACGCCCGCGCGGCGGGCCGTCGGCAGCCACGCCTCCCTGCGCTCGACCAGCAGCTCGGTCGCGTCGCAGCTGCCGTCACCGCAGGCGTCACCGTCGCCGCCGTCGCCGCCGGCCAGCTCGGTGGCCGTGCGGTCGGCCTCGGCCAGCCCAAGCAGGCTGCTCGACAGCGACTCCAACTCCTCCACCTCGGCCACGATCCGGTCATAGGCCTCGTAACCACCGGGGGTGATCTGCCCGTCGAGCGCGTCGACCGGCAGCCGCAGCCTGGCGATCGGGCTGCGCAGCTGATGCGAGGCGTCGGCGACCAGCCGGCGCTGCTGCTCCGCGGACTCGGTTACCGCCTGCGACATGCGGTTGAACGAGCCCGCCAGCACCCTCAGCTCCGGCGGGCCCGAGCTCTCCCCGATGGGCGCGTTGGGCAGCCCGGCGGTGACCGCGAGCACCCCGCGCTCGAGCTCGGCGAGCGGCCGCAGC
>DASSUA010000516.1:0-2038 GCA_035707525.1 Pseudonocardiaceae bacterium | reverse complement strand
TCTATATGATACCCGATCCACAGGTTGTGTACAAGACGGTCCGCCCCATAGTCCCCACCGGCATGAAAAAGTTGGTAAGACTAGACGATCTCGACTTCACCGTAAAGGTGGAGAATGGCGACGACGGCCGGATCCACGTCGAAAAATCCGCACTCGAGGAGAAAGAGGACTTCCTTCTCGTCGGGTTGCATTTCGTGCCCGTTCTCACGTGTCCATTCAGGGTGCCGCTGGCCTGTGGGAGTGCGTTGAGGGGACTCAGCGGGCTGGTTGCTTGATCTCCGGCTGATTCTGACGATGATCGTGGTTTGTGTCCGACGCCTCCCCGCCGCCTTCGGATGCGGAGGCGCTGCGCGCGGCCAACACGCGGCTGCAGGCGGAGTTGGCCGCCGAGCGGGAGGCCCGCCGGACGGCCGAGCGGCGGGCGGCGGAGCAGGCCGAGCGGCTGCGGGCGGAGTTGGCGGCCGAGCGGGAGGCCCGGCGGGTGCTCGAGCTGCGGCTGGCCGAGTTGGAACGGCGCCTGGGCATGCACAGCGGGAACTCCTCGACGCCGCCGTCGAAGGAGTCCCTGGCGGCGAAGGCGAAGCGGACGGCGGCCCGGCGGGCCTCCCAGCGGGAACGGTCGAAAGACAAAAAGCCCGGCGGGCAGCGGGGGCACGTGGGCCGGGGGCTCGCCCCGGCGGCCGAGCCGGACCGCACCGAGGAGGTCGACCCGCCGGCCGAGTGTTCGAGCTGCCGCGCCGACCTGGCCGGCGCCCGGGATGCGGGGACGGCGTGGGCGCAGGTGTGGGACACTCCGCCGGTGGCCCTGGAGAAGGTGCACCACCTGCTGCCGCAGCGCCGCTGCCCCTGCTGCGGGAGGGTCACCACGGCGAGCGCGCCGTTCGCCCGGCCGGGGGCGGTGACCTACGGGCCGAATGTCAACGCCGCGGCGGTACTCCTTTCCTCCGAGGGCAACGTGCCGGTCGAGCGCACCGCCGTGCTGATGGAGGCGCTGCTGGGCGCCCCGGTCTCGGCCGGGTTCGTCGCCCGCGCGCACGAGCGGCTGGCCGAGAGGCTGGAGGCGGCCGGCTTCGACGAGGCGATGAAGGCCGCGCTGCGGGCCGAGGAGGTGCTCTGCGCCGACGAGACCCCGGTCAACGTGCTGCGCAAGGACGCCGACGAGGCCGGCGACCCCCTGCCCGGCGCCCCGCACGTGGTCACCGTGCGCACCCCCGACGAGCGGCTGACCTGGTACGCCCCGATCGGTGCCCGATCCGGCGAGGCCATCGCCGACCTGGGGGTCATGAAGGACTACACCGGCCACCTGGTCCGCGACGACTACGCCGCCTGGCACCAGTTCGACGACCAACTCGCCGGGGTGCAGCAGTGCGGGGCGCATCTGATCAGGCACCTTCAGGGCGTGTGGGAGCTGCACACCGACTACCAGAAGTGGGCGCACAAAACCCAGGAGGTGCTGCGCGAGGCCGCCGCCGCGGTCGCCGACGCGCTGGCCGCCGGGCGTGACCGGCTCGACCCGGACCTGCTCGCCGACCTGCGGAAACGCTACGACAAGGCCGTGGAGTGGGGGCGGCTGACCAACCGCGTCCGGGAGTGGGACGGCGACGGCAACCACCCGGGGTACACACTCGCCCTGCGGCTGGCGGCCAAGGCCGAGCAGGTCTGGCTGTTCACCCGAAACTTCAAGATTCCCTGGACGAACAACGCCTCGGAGCGGGCACTCAAAAGCCCCAAGAGGCACCAGGCCGTGTCCGGGTACTGGCACACCATGACGACCCTCGGCGACTACTGCCGGGTGCGGTCCTACCTGGTCAGCGCCCGCAACCACGGGCTGCGCGCGATCGAGGCGATCCACGCCGCCCTCGCCGGCCGCCCCTGGCTGCCCACCCCGCTACCCGCCTCGGCGACCGCCTGACACCCAGGCCGCCGGCACCGGCGGGCCGAGTCCCTGGCATGACAGAGGAACCCGAGACGACAAACGATTGGGAAATCGTTGACCCACGGGGCCACCCCCTGAATGGACACCTGACCTCGAAGCCAT
>DASSUA010000515.1:0-2291 GCA_035707525.1 Pseudonocardiaceae bacterium | reverse complement strand
ACGGCCGCATCGTCAAGCGCGACCACGGCCTCGTCGACATCGACCTGGCCGCCGCGCGCCGCGCGGTCGACCAGACCATCGAGCACCTGCGCTCCACGATGGGCGAGCAGGCCTGGACCAAGGGCATGAACCCGGACATCCCGGCCACCAAGATCCTCGACAACCCCTACACGTACACCGAGTTCCGCACCGCCACCACCCACACCGCCTGACCCCGAACCGCCTGACCCCGAGAACCCCGCGCCGGCGACCGCGCCCGCCGACGCCGCCGAAGAGGGGCGTGGGCGTCATTCGGTCCGCTAAGAGGACCGGATGACGCCCACGCGCCGCAAGTGGCGTAATTGCGTTATTGGGGCAGGGCCAGTACGGCCACGTGGCCGAGGTGGTCGGACGGCCACAGGCCACCGGCGGTCTGCCGCTCGGTGCCGAACACCCGGCTGGAGACCGGCGTGACGTCCCCGCGGTACATCACCATGTCGATGCGGTGCTCGACGTCGTCGGCCGGCTCGTTCAGGTCACCGCCCAGCCCGGCGGTGTAGCCGGGGTCGCCGGGATGCAGGATCGGCCAGGTGTCGATCATTCCGCCCTGCACGAGCACGAAGTAGGCGAGGCGGTTGACCGGTTCCGGCAGCTCCGGCCCGGTGTTCAGGTCGCCGGTCAGGATCACGTCGCCGGGCACGGCGAGCGGACCGGCCAGCAGCTCCTGGGCCTGCAGCACGCGGATGCCCGGGTGGAACGCCTCCAGGTGCGTGTTGACCACCCGGAACGCCCGCTCGCCGTGCACCAGGTCGACCGCCGTCCAGCCGCGCCGGCTGACTGCCGTCGAGCCGACCGCCGGCAGCGGCAGCACGAGGTTGTTGACGAAGTTGCCGCTGCCGGTTCCGGTCACCTTCAGCCGGCCGCCGTGCCTGACCAGGATCACGTCGTGCATCGTCAGCCGCACGTCAAGCATGTGCGGTGCGCCGGCGGGCGCCTCCAGGTCGGCCTCCTGCTGGACGACCACGACGTCGTAGGTGTGGCCGGAGCCGGCGAGCGCGCGCATCAGCAGGTCGAGGAAGTCGTAGCGGACCGTGGTCGCTGGCTCGGTGGGCGTGTTGAACGTGCCGGTCCGCCAAAGCGCGACCTCCTGCAGCCCGACGACGTCCGGCTGGTGGTCGCGGATCTCCCGGGCCAGCAGCTCGGCGCGGGCCGGGAAGTCCATCCGGTCGACGTGGCTGAGCAGCGCCGCGTTCGCGGCCAGGAACGCGGGCACGTTCGGCGCCACGATCGACGGCGTCAGGTCACCACCGAGGTAGAGGTTGCGGGTCATCACCGACACTTTCGGGCCGGCGGTGGCCTGCGCCGGCACCTGCACCACGGCAACGCTCGCGAGCGTTACCAGGACCACGGCCGCCCACTTCAGAACGCGGTTCATCCACTGTGTCCTCTCGCTAACAGCGGTCCGATCGCTAACAGCGGTCCGATCGCTAGCAGCAGCCCGATCGCCCAGCAGCGTCCGATCGCCGGATGCGGGATCACCTTATCGGGCGGCGCAAGCCCCGCGGCGCCGTCCCGGCACCAAACGCCCATCGTCCAAAATCAAACGATTTGAACCGCCCGCCGGCTGTTGCCAGGAATAGGCATTTGCAGCGTCGACGCAATCGAGTTTCGCATTTATAGTCCGTCCAATGAACGGGCATTCGATCCGCCCGCACAGCCACGATCCAGCCGACCGGCTCGACGACGCGCTCGCCGGCAGCCGGGCCGGGATGCGGGCGCTGTGGATCTCGCTGCTGGTGCTGGGGGCGACCGCGGTGCTGCAGGCCGCCGTGGTGATCGCGTCCGGGTCGGTCGCCCTGCTGTCGGACACGATCCACAACGCCGCCGACGCGCTGACCGCGGTGCCGGTCGGGCTCGCCCTGCTGGTCGGCCGGCGGGCGGCGACCCGGCGGTTCACCTACGGCTTCGGCCGGGCCGAGGACCTGGCCGGGCTCGTGGTGGTGCTGGTGATCGCGGCGTCGGCGGTGTTCGCCGGGGTGGAATCGGTGCGGCGGCTGGCGGACCCGGTGGACATCGAGCGGTGGTGGCTGGTGGCGATCGCCGCGGTGATCGGCTTCTGCGGCAACGAGGCGGCGGCGAGGGTGCGGATCAGGGCCGGCCGGCGGATCGGCTCGGCGGCGCTCCTCGCCGACGGCGTGCACGCCAGGGCCGACGCGCTCACCTCCCTTGCCGTGCTCGGAGCGGCCGGCGGGGCGGCGGCCGGCTGGTGGTGGGCCGACCCGGCCGTCGGGCTGCTGATCACGGTCGCGATC
>DASSUA010000514.1:0-3500 GCA_035707525.1 Pseudonocardiaceae bacterium | reverse complement strand
CCACGCCGACCGACGCGCCGGGCCCCAAGCCGCAAACCCACCCCCGGCCTGCAACAACCGCCCCTCCAAAGGAGCCGCACCCAACGCCGTTTAGCGGTACCCGTGGCCCTGGCGAAATCGCCGAGGGCTGAGGTGACGAAGAACAGTCCCGAGAACAGCCACCCCCCAACAGCGATCGTGACGCCCCGACGACTCGGTCCGGCCCCTCCGTGCCTTCCGGCCCCTTCGTGACCATAACGATCGAGGTCGCGCTGGTGCTGGTGTGGTTACTGGTGGTACTGAGGATCATGACAGGGCACGTCAAGACTGCAGTGTGTGTTGGGAGCGTTACGCCACGCAGCGGTCGCAGCGCGGCGGCACTCCAGCGATCGAACCCGTGATCAGGATGCCGCTGCCGATCACCCCGCTCTCGCTGGGCGTGACAGCTGGCTGGCCGCAGACCCGCCGCTGATCGAGGTCGCAACGCCGCGTCGAGTCGATCACGAAGTTATGGCCCTTCTGAATCGATCCGCAAGGGCGATAACTTCGTGATCGACATCAGGTCGGCGCGCCACGGCACGGCAAGCCGATCACCTTGGGTAGCCGACGATGGGGAACAACTACGGGAAGGCGTGCCTAGTGCAACGGCACGTTCTCGGCAACGGCGCGAACGTAATCGACGGCCACTTTAAGCTACCATTCGCAACACAGAGCGATCTTGACGTGGCCCTGGGGGTAATGATCGTCGAAAGTGTGAGCTCACAATGCGGTTTGGGCGCGAGGGTGCATGGTGGCTTCACACTTTTGGTGATCATGTGCGGGAATTGGGGCCGGCGTGGTCCGGTGACGTCCCCCCGGCCGGCGGCGCACCACCGATCCCGCACCCGGTCCCGCACCGGAGGCCAACGTGAGCTGGGTGACGGCGAGCCGGCGGTCGGGGCGTTCCGCTGAATCCCGCACCTGGCCACGAACGCGTGATCATCCGTCGGTCACCGGCCTACGGCGGGCGCCTGATCGAAGTCTGGTGCCACCGCGCCGCCGACGTTCATGGCGCCGATCAGCGGGTAAGCCCGTCGCATGACTGATCCGACCGAGCGCGACCCCGATTTCGCCGACGAGCACTCGCGACCCACCTACGGCGACGAGCAGCAGGACGATCCCGGCATGGAGGACGACGAGTCGACCCCGGACAGCTTCGGCGGCCTGGACGAGCAGGACCGGCCGACGCCACTGTGACATTTTCGGCGGGCCGCTGCCCGCCGCTGTGACATTTCGGCGGGCCGGTGCCCGCCGCTGTGACATTTCGGCGGGCCGCTGCCCGCCGCTGTGACGCAGCCGGGTCTACCGCCTGCCGCGCCTGCGTGGTTCGGTACCAGCAAAGCGGCGGACGAGGAGGTCGGGGCGATGGCGACGGCCCAGGCACCGGTTGACGCGGCGAGCCTGCGCGCCCAGGTGGCGGCGCTGCTCGACGAGCACGATCCGGCGACGACCGACCGGATCGAGTTCCTGAACGCCAAGTTCGACGCGGGCCTGGCCTGGGTGCACTTTCCGCCGGGGCTCGGCGGCCAGAACGCGCCGCGTTCGCTGCAGGGGGTCGTCGACGCCGAGCTGGCGGCCGCCGGGGCGCCGGACAACGACCCGCGCCGGATCGCGATCGGCCTCGGCATGGCCGCGCCCACGATCCTGCACTTTGGCACCGAGGAGCAGCAGCGCCGGTTCCTGCGGCCGTTGTGGAGCGGTCAGGAGGTGTGGTGCCAGCTGTTCAGCGAGCCCGGTTCCGGCTCCGACCTGGCCGCGCTGGCCACCAGGGCCGTGCGCGACGGCAACGACTGGGTGGTCAACGGCCAGAAGGTGTGGACCTCGGCCGCGCACAACGCCCGCTGGGCGATCCTGGTCGCCCGAACCGACCCGCAGCTGCCCAAACACAAGGGCCTGACGTACTTCGTCTGCGACATGACCGCGCCCGGCGTCGACGTGCGGCCGCTGCGTCAGATCACAGGCGAGGCCGAGTTCAACGAGGTGTTCCTGACCGACGTGCGGATCCCGGACGCCAACCGGCTCGGCGAGGTCGGCCAGGGCTGGGCGGTCGCCCAGACCACCCTGATGTACGAGCGGGTCGCGATCGGCAGCCGGCGCGCCCCGCGCGAGGCGTCGATGATCGGCGTCGTGGCCCGGACCTGGCGGGAGCACCCGGAGCTGCGCACCCACGAGCTGCACGACCGCCTGCTGCGGCTGTGGGTCGGGTCCGAGCTGGCCAGGCTCGCCGGCGAGCGGGCCCGCCAGCAGCTGGCCGCCGGCAGCCCCGGCCCGGAGGGTTCCGGCGGCAAGATCCTCTTCGCGAGGCTGCACCAGGAGCTGTCCGGGCTGGAACTGGAGATGCTCGGCGAGCAGGGGCTGCGCTACGACGACTGGACCGCCCGCCGGCCCGAGACCGTCGACCTGCTCGGGCGCGGCGCCGGCTACCGCTACCTGCGGGCCAAGGGCAACTCGATCGAGGGCGGCACCTCCGAGATCCTGCGCAACATCATCGCCGAGCGGGTGCTCGGGCTGCCCCCCGAGCCGCGCAACGACAAGGACGTCCCCTGGAAGGACCTGCCCCGATGACCGCCCTGGCCGCCCCGGCCGACCCGGACCTGCTCTACAGCGACGTCGAGAACCACCTGCGGTCGAGCGTGCGGTCGCTGCTCTCCGACCGGGCCGCCCCGGAGGTCGTGCTGGCCAGGACCGAGTCCGGCGAGCCGTACGACCTGCAGCTCTGGCGGACGCTGGCCGCCGACCTGGGTTGCGCCGGGCTCGCCGTTCCCGAGCGGTTCGGCGGCCACGGGGCGACGGCGCGCGAGGTGGCCGTCGTGCTCGAGGAGCTCGGCTCGGCGGTGGCCCCGGTGCCGTTCCTCGGCAGCGTCGCCCTGGCGACGCCGGCGCTGCTGGCGTGCGCCGAGGCCGGCCCCGTCGGTTCTGTCCCCGACCTGCTCGGGCGCCTGGCCAGCGGTGCCTCGACGGCGACGCTGGCCGTCCCGCTGACGACCGCGCCGGGCTCGGCCTTCCCGTCCTCGGTTCGCGCCGCGCCCGGCGGCGGGCTCACCGGCCGGGTCGGCAGCGTCGTCGACGCCGTCGTCGCCGACGAGTTCGTCGTTCCGGCGCTGGGCGCGGACGGACCCGCGCTGTATGCCGTAGCCGCCGCCGACGCGCGGACCGACGCGCTGGTCGCGCTCGACCTCACCCGCGGCATCGCCGACGTCAGGTTCGAGTCGGCACCCGCCAGGTTGCTTGCCGGCCCGGACACCGCCCCGGCCGCGCTGAGCCGGGCGCTGCAGTTCGCCGCCGGCGTGCTCGCCTCCGAGCAGCTGGGCGTCGCCCAGTGGTGCCTGGACAGCACGGTGGCCTTCACCAAGCAGCGGTACCAGTTCGGCCGCCAGATCGGATCTTTCCAGGCGCTCAAGCACCGGATGGCCGACATGTGGCTCGAGGTCGTCTCGGCCCGCGCCGCCGCCCGGTACGCGGCCGACTGCCTGGCCACCGAG
>DASSUA010000513.1:0-11003 GCA_035707525.1 Pseudonocardiaceae bacterium | reverse complement strand
CGAGGTCGGGGTTCTCCGAGAGGAAGCCGTAGCCGGGGTAGACCGCGTCGGCACCGGCCTCGACGGCCGTGCGCACGATCCCCACCGGGTCCAGGTAGGCCCGGACGGGGTGGCCCTCCTCGCCGATCTGGTACGCCTCGTCGGCCTTGAGGCGGTGCAGGGAGTTGCGGTCCTCGTAGGGGAACACGGCCACGGTGTTCGCGCCCAACTCGTAGGCCGCGCGGAACGCCCTGATCGCGATCTCGCCACGGTTGGCCACCAGGACCTTTCGAAACATCGGGCGCTCCGTCTGCCGGCTTGGGCGGGGGTGACCGGGACGTTACCGGGTGGATCGCCGTCGCCGGTGGCGCCGGGTGGGTCGAGCGAGGTATCAAGGACCAAGAGGGCAGGGAGCGAGGCGGTCGCGATGCAACAGCAGTGGCACCCCCACAATTACGCCAAGTACATCCGGCATGTTCAGCACATCCAGCACCAGCACATGCGTCAGGTGCGGCACGTCAGGCACATCCGGCACCAGATGGTGCGGCCTCCGCGTCGGCCGTACCGGGTCGTGCGCCGGATGCCGGGACCGTTCGTGCCCCTCGTGGTCCTGCTCGGCGTCGGTGCCGTCGTGCTCGTCGTCATGACCGTGGTGGCGCTGATCGTCTTCGGCCTGTTCCTACTGGTACCGGTGCTCGCCGCCGGGCTCGCCGTGCGCGCCGCCACCAAGCAGCGCCATCAGGTCCGGACCAGGCCACCGGCGCCCGTGTTCGGCCCCCCGCGCCCGATGGTGGCCCCGCCCCTGGTCGACCCCTGGCGCCGCGCCAAGCACGACTTCGCCCGCCTGCGCCAGTCCTATGCCGCGTACGAGTGCGACCCGCTCGCCGTGCTGCGCCTACCCGCCCTGGCCGACGTCACGGTGCCCAGCACCGCCCGCTTCATCGAGGCCTTCGCCGAGGCCCAGGCCCTCGATACCGACGCGCCGCCCCCACCCGCGCACCGCGGTCAGTACCTCGTGGCCGTCGAACGCGCGTGCCGCGCCTGGGCCGCCGCCCGCGAGGCCGCCGAACGCATCCAGTCCTCGCACCTCCCCGAGCAGGAGCGCGTCCTCGTCGACCGCATCGTCCGCCTGCTCACCACCGCACGCGATTCCGACAACGACGCCGAGCGCCTCGTCGCCTACGCCAAGGCCCGCAACGACCTGATCCGCCTCGAGAAGACCGGCCGCTTCCACCTCCCCCGCCCCGCCAAGGCCATGATCGACTCCGCCAGCCGAGGCCAACTCCCCGCCTAACCCCGCTCCAGTACGCGCGTGTCGTCCGTTTCGGTACGCATGTTGCACGTTTCGGTACGCATGTCGTCCGTTTCGCGGCACCTGCCCACCTCGGCACGCGCGTCGCGTTGTTCGAGCGCAGGTGCTCGGCGGCTGGTCCTCCGCTTCGGTAGGCGTGGCATCGGTTCCACCAGGTTCCAGCAGGTTCCACCAGGTTCCAGCACGCGCGACGCAGCACGTTCCACTCGCCGTTGCCGACCCTTCGAACGCCCCGACCGCCCACGTTCCCGGACCCGTCGTCAGTGCTGCCGCTGCTCGTAGGCCGGCCGGCGTGGTCGCCTCGTTGCAAGGCGCCGTAGGCTTTGCGCTGGTCTGGCCGGTGATTTCTGAGGAGGCGACCGGGTCTATGGCGATGTTCTCGTTCATGGTGCCGCTGGGAACCCAGGCACCGGATTTTGAACTCCCCAACTTGGACGGCGCGACGGTGCGTCTGGACGGTTTTGCAGATCGACCAGCGCTGTTGGTGGCGTTTCTTTGCAATCACTGCCCATTCGTCCGGCACATCGAAGCCGAGCTCGGCCGGGCGCTCGGCGAGCATCCGGAGGTCGCCGTGGTCGGAATCTGCAGCAACGACGCCACAAGCTACCCGGACGATGCCCCGCCGATACTCCGTGAGCAGCAGCGACGCGCTGGTTGGCGATTTCCGTATCTTATCGACGGGTCGCAGGACGTCGCGCGGGCGTATCGAGCGGCTTGCACGCCGGACTTCTTCCTCTACGACGAGGACCGCCGGCTCGCCTACCGCGGAGCGTTCGACGAGTCGACGCCCGGCAACCGCAAGCCGGTGACCGGCGAGTCACTTCGGCAAGCGTTGGAGCTCGTAAAGAGCGGTAAGCCGGTTCCGGAACCGCACCAACCGAGCATGGGCTGCTCGATCAAGTGGCTGCCGGGCAAGGAGCCCGCCTGAATCGACGGCATGCCGGGCACGCTTAACGGGTGACGTGCGTACCGAAACGGACAACATGCGTACCGAAACGTGCAACATGCGTACCGAAACGGACGACACGCGGGGTGGGGGTGGGTCGGGGGTGGGTGGCCGGGCTAGGGGGGCGTTAGGCTTTTTGGAGGTACTCGGCGCGGTCGTCGGTTACCAGGTCGGCCACTAGGGCGGCTAGGCCGGGGTGGTTGGTCAGGTGGGGGTCTGCGGCGATTATGGCGGTGGCCTCGGCGCGGGCCTCGGTGATGAGGGGTTCGTCGCGCAGCAGGGACAGCAGCTGCAGGGTGGAGCGGCGGCCCGACTGGGCGGCGCCGAGGATGTCGCCCTCGCGGCGCATCTCCAGGTCGAGCCGGGCCAGCTCGAAGCCGTCGTGAGTGGAGGCGGTGGCGTCGAGCCGGGCGCGCGCCGGGGTGCCGTCGGGCATCTCGGTGACCAGCAGGCACAGGCCGGGGGCCGTACCACGGCCGACCCGGCCGCGCAGCTGGTGTAGCTGCGAGACGCCGAAGCGGTCGGCGTCCATGATCACCATGACGGTGGCGTTGGGGACGTCCACGCCGACCTCGATGACAGTCGTGGCGACCAGGACGTCGAGCGACCCGGCGGCGAACGCGCGCATGACGGCGTCCTTCTCGTCGCTGGGCAGCCGGCCGTGCAGGATGTCGACGCGCAACCCGGCCAGGGGGCCCTCGATCAGCGACGGGGCCAGGTCCAGCACGGCCAGCGGCGGCCGGCGCTCCGGCTCGTCGGCCAGCGGCGGGACGTCCTCGCCGGCGGCGGCCCCCTCGCCGATGCGCGGGCAGACGACGTAGGCCTGGTGCCCGGCGGCGACCTCCTCGGCGATCCGCGCCCACACCCGGTCGATCCAGTGCGGCTTCTCGGCGACCGGCACGACCGAGCTGGACAGCCGGGCGCGGCCGGCCGGCAGCTCGCGCAGCGACGACACCTCCAGATCGCCGTAGACGGTCATCGCGACCGTGCGCGGGATCGGGGTCGCGGTCATCACCAGCACGTGCGGGCTGGCGTCGTCGCCGGCGCGCACGCGCAGCGCGTCGCGCTGCTCGACGCCGAACCGGTGCTGCTCGTCCACCACGACCAGGCCGAGGTCGGCGAACCCGACGCGGTCCTGGATGAGCGCGTGGGTTCCGACGACGAGTCCGGCCGAGCTGCAGGCGGCGTCGAGCAGGGCCTGCTTGCGCTCGCGCGCCGACAGCGAGCCGGTCAGCAGGGTGAGACGGGTGCCGTCGGGGTCGCCGTCGAGCTCGCCGGCCCGGCCGAGCGGGCCGAGCAGCTCTCGCAGCGAGCGGACGTGCTGCGCGGCCAGCACCTCGGTCGGCGCCAGCAGCGCCGCCTGCCGGCCGGCGTCGACGACCTGCAGTATCGCCCGCAGCGCGATCACCGTCTTGCCGCTGCCGACCTCGCCCTGGATGAGCCGGTTCATCGGGTGCACGCCGGACAGGTCGGCGCTGATCTCGGACCCGATCTGGCGCTGGCCGCCGGTGAGCGTGAACGGCAGCCGCGCGTCGAACGCGTCGAGGATGCCGCCGGGCCGGGGCGGGCACGCCGGGGCCGGCCGGGCGGCCGCGGCCCGCCGGCGCGCAGCGAGCGCCAGCTGCACGGCCAGCGCCTCGTCCCACTTCAGCCGTTTGCGCGCGGCCGGCAGGTCCTCCGGCGTGTCCGGGCGGTGGATCAGCCGAAGCGCCCTGGCCAGGCCCATCAGGTTGCGCCGCTGGACGAGTCCCGGCGGCAGCGGATCCGGCACGTCGGTGACGTCGAGCGCCTGCCGCACCGCCCTGGACACGACCCACGACTCGATGCGCGACGTCGCCGGGTACACCGGAATGATCGGCCGGGCGAAGTCGTCGATGTCGGCCTCGTCGGTGTTCTCGGTCATCAGCAGGTAGGTCGGGTGGGTCAGCTGCAGCCGGTTGCGGTACAGCTCGACCTTGCCGGCGAACAGGCCCTGCCGCCCGGCGACCAGCGTGCGTTTCTGGAACGGCTTGGGGTTGAAGAACGTGCAGTCGAGCGTGCTGTGCCCGTCGGTGAGCACGACCTTGAGCAGCTCACCGCGGCGGCTGCGCATCTTGGTCGGGGTGGCCGATCTGATGGTCGCCAGCAGCGTCGCGTGCTCGCCGCGCTGCAGGCTCGCGATGTCGGTGGGCTCGCCACGCTCGGCGTAGCGGCGCGGGTAGTGCCGCAGCAGCTCGCCGGCGGTGTGCAGGTCGAGCTCGGCGGCGATCAGCTTCGCGGTGCTGGCGCCGACCACGGTGGTCAGCGGGGTGTCGAGGCCGACCATCACTCGACCCCGACCAGCAGCGGCGAGTCGGGGTGCCCGCCGTCGTAGGCGGTCAGCTCCGCCTCGGGGTGGCTCGCGCGCACGCCGGCGGCGAGCGCCTCGACCAGCCCGTCCGGCGCGCCCTGGCCGATCAGGGCGGTCACCACCTCTCCTCCGATGGACAGCATGAAGTCCACCAAAGCGCAGGCCGCCGACAAAACGTCCGGCCGGATCAGCACGACCTCGTCGCACACCAGGCCGAGCACGTCTCCCGATTCACAGCGGCCGACCCAGGTGAGCGCCTCCTCGGTGGCTACGACCAGCTCGCCGTGCCTGGTCGCGGCGGCCGCCTCGGCCATCGCCACGACATCGTCGCCGGCCCGCCGCGACGGGTCATGCACCGCCAGGGCGGCGAGCCCCTGCACGGCGGACGCGGTCGGCACCACGACCACATCCTGTCCGGTGTCGCGAGCCTGCCCGGCGGCGGCGTCGGCCACGGCGGTGGCGGTCGGGGTGTTCGGCAACACGACCACGTGCGCCGCCCGGGTCCCGGCGATCGCGGCGAGCAGGGTCGCCGGGTCGGCCTTGTCACCCGCGACCACCTCCGCGCCCTCGCCCCGGAACAGCCGCTGGGCGCCGTCGCCGTCGACGACCGCGACGACGGCCCGCTCCCGGATGAACCGGGGCGCCTCGCCCACCGTGGCGAGCTGGTCGGCGAGCTGGTCGGCGAACCGGATCACCGTGATCCGCCGGGGCCGCCCGGCGGAAAGGCCGGCCTCGATCGCCGCGCCAACATCCGAACAGTGCACGTGCACGTGCCAGACGCCGGCCCCGTCGCCGACCACGGCCACGCTGTCACCGAGCCCGGCCAGCTCGTCGCGCAGCCGGGCGAGCGCGTCCTCGGACGGCCGCTCGATCAGGTACATGACCTCGTAGTCGAACTCCGGGGAGCCGGACTCGCGCGCGCCACGAAGCACCGCCGAAGGGCGGGCCAACCGGGGCACCGAGACGGCCGAGGGCGCCTCGCGCTCGGCGATCACCGCGGCGAGCGCGTCGAGCAGCACGAGCACGCCCCGCCCGCCCGCGTCCACCACGCCCGCCCTGGCGAGCGCCGGCAGCTGGCCCGGCGTGCGCGCCAGCGCCTCCGCGGCGGCGGTCACCGCGGCCTCGGCCACCCGGTTCAGGATGTCCCGCTCGCAGGCGAGGGCCGCCTCGGCGGCGGCATCGAGCACCGAGAGCGCGGTGCCCGGCATCGGGTCGGCGAACGCCGCGGTCGCGAGCTCGGCGCAGCGGCGCAGCCCGAAGCGCAGCCGGGCGGCCGACATCGCCCGATCACCGTCGCACGCCTCCGCCAGACCGCGCAGCACCTGGGAGAGCACCAGCCCGGAGTTGCCGCGCGCGCCCAGCAGTGCCCCGCGGGCCAGCGCCGACACCACCGTGCCGACCGGGACCGGGGACGCCTCGACGGCCGAGTCGGTCCATGCCGTCGGGTGCCGCACGAGCGCCTCGAACGCCGACTGCATGGTCAGGCGAAGGTTGGTACCGGTGTCGGCGTCCGCGACCGGGAACACGTTGATCCGGTTCAGCTCGTCCTCGAACTGGCTGAGGCCGTCGACCCCCGCGGCCGCCCAGCGGCGGACGGCCGTCGCGTCCAGGGTCTGCAGCACCGCGATCCTCCACCCAGCTTTCACGAGATCTGGGCGAGGGTACCCAGGTTTGGAGCGTCCCCCTCACGGCCGCTAGCCTGTACGGGGTTCAGTGCTTGACAAGCTCAGCTGTTCGACGATTCCAGGAGTGTGTGACGTGGCTGCCGTCTGCGACGTGTGCGGCAAGGGGCCGGGCTTCGGCATGTCGGTGTCGCACTCGCACCGGCGGACGCACCGCCGCTGGAACCCGAACATCCAGATCGTTCGCGCCAAGGTCGGCCAGTCCCAGCGGCAGCGGCTGCGCGTGTGCACCTCGTGCCTGAAGGCGGGCAAGGTCAGCCGCTAGCCGGCTCCGCCCGGCCCGCGTAGCCCGGCCCTTCAGGGCAGCTTCCAGTCGATCGGCTCGGCGCCCTGCGCGGCCAGCAGCTCGTTCACCCGGCTGAACGGCCGCGACCCGAAGAACCCCCGGTGCACCGACATCGGCGACGGGTGAGCCGACTCGACGCACGGCACCTGACCCAGCAGCGGGCGCAGGTTCCGCGCGTCGCTGCCCCACAGGATCGCCGCCAGCGGCCCGCCGCGCCGCACGAGCGACTTGATCGCCTGCTCGGTGACCTGCTCCCAGCCCTTTCCGCGGTGCGAGGCCGGCTTGCCGGGCTGCACCGTGAGCGCCCGGTTCAGCAGCAGCACCCCGCGCTCGGCCCACGGCGACAGGTCGCCGGTCGACGGGCGCGGGTGCCCCAGGTCCTCGGCGTACTCGGTGAAGATGTTCACCAGGCTGCCCGGCAGCGGCCGCACCTCGGGCGCCACGGAGAAGCTGAGCCCGACCGCGTGCCCGGGCGTCGGGTACGGGTCCTGCCCGACGATCAGCACCCGAACCTGGTCGAACGGTTGGCTGAACGCGCGCAGGACGTTGCGCCCGGACGGCAGGTAGCCGCGGCCCGCGGCAAGCTCGGCGCGCAGGAACTCACCCATCTGGCTGATCCGGTCCGAGACCGGCTCCAGCGCGGCGGCCCAACCGGCATCGACGATCTCCGAGAGCGGACGTCCTGGCACGGCCGCTGACCCTAGCGCCTCGGCGGGCCCGGTCCCGGGAGGGCTCGCTGGCTCGCCCGTCGAAATCCCCTTTCCCATGCACACGCTGGTGGGTGAGTTGCGGTACACGCCGAACTTGGTGATGCCGGTGTAGCCGGACGAGTAGTACAGCGCCATCGCCTCCGGCTGCGCCCGCCCGGTCTCGAGCACGGCCCGCCGGCGGCCGGCCAGCGCCGCGGTCCGCTCCAACTCGGCGAGCAGCTTCCTGGCCAGGCCGAGACCACGGGCCAGCGGCGTGACGTACATGCGCTTGATCTCGGCGTCGCCGTCGCGGAACCGCGGCTCGTCCCCGTCATGGGCCCGCCAGCCGCCGCAGGCGACCGGCACGTCGTCGACGTAGCCGACCAGGAACAGCCCACGCGGCGGCGCGAATTCGGCCGGCTCGACGGGCGTGGAGTCCTTGCCGCCGTAGCGGCGCACGTACTCCGTCTGCACCTCGTCGATCAACCGAACGGCGTCCGGATGGTCGTAGGGCAGCACCTCGATCCGCATGGCTCAAGCCTGCCCGATATCAGCTGCGCCAGTGCTGCCAGCCGGCCTCGTCGCTGTACTCGCGGCCGTCGACGAGCACGCCCGACCCCGCCAGCACGTCCCCGATCACCGTCCAGCCCGGCGGCACCGAGCGCGGCGACGGGAACGTGGCCGCCAGCGCGTAGTCCTCACCGCCGGTGAGCACCCAGCGGACCGGGTCGGCGCCGAGCGCCGCGGCCACGTCCAGCACGCGCTCGTGCACGGGCATCGCGCCGGTGCGGATGTCCATCCCGACGCCGGACGCGGCCGCGACGTGGGCCAGGTCGGCGAGCAACCCGTCCGAGACGTCGATCATCGCCGTCGCGCCGGCCTGGGCCGCCACCGGCCCGGCCTGGTACGGCGGTTCGGGCGCCCGGTGCGCGTTCACCACGGTTGCCGGCGACCGGAAGCCGCGGCCGAGCACGGCGAGGCCGGCCGCCGCCCAGCCGAGCCGCCCGCACACCGCGACCACGTCGCCGGCGCACGCGCCCGCCCTGGTGACCGGCTCCCGCCCGCCGAGGTCGCCGAGTGCGGTCACCGAGATCACCAGCTGCTCGGCGGTCACCATGTCGCCGCCGACGATGCCAGCCCTGGCCATCTGGGCCTCCCGCCACAGCCCGGTCGCCAGCCCGTCGACGACCGCCAGCGGGGTGTCCGGCGGGCACGCGAGGCCGACCAGCAGCGCGGTCGGGACGGCCCCCATCGCCGCGATGTCGATCATGTTGACGGCGGCGGCCTTGCGCCCGACGTGCTCCGGCGTGGACCAGTCCAGGCGAAAGTGCACGCCCTCGACCAGCACATCCGTCGCCGCGACCACCCGCCCGTCGACCGCGGCCACGACCGCGGCGTCGTCACCCGGGCCCAGGATCGTGCTCTGCGGTTGGTTCCGCTGCGCCGTCACCCGGTCGATCAGCCGGAACTCGCCCAGGTCGGCCACTGTCGCGGGAGCCCCCGCGCCACCGCCGACACCACCGCCGCGTTGCTGCGGACGCACGCCTACCTCCGGTACGTTCCTGGTCATCGAGAATTCGACTGCAATTCCTACCCTCCCGACAAGCCGCGACAGGAAGGGCACGCCGTGGTCCAGGCATACATCCTGATCCAGACCGAAGTCGGTAAGGCCGCCGCCGTCGCCGCGGAGATCGCCACGATCGCCGGTGTCGCCTCCGCCGAGGACGTCACCGGCCCCTACGACGTGATCGTTCGGGCCGAGGCGGAAACCGTGGACGAGCTCGGCCAGCTGGTGGTCGCCAAGATCCAGGGCGTCGACGGTATCACCCGCACGCTGACCTGCCCGGTCGTTCATCTCTAGGTGACCCGGCCGAGGCTGGCGGTCGCGGTAGCGCTGTCGGTGCTGCTTGCCGCCGCGGTGGTGGTGCTCGCGCTGACCACGGGCGGCCAGGCCGGCCCAGGCGACCAGGCCGGTCAAAGCGACCAAGCCGGCCGAAGTGACCTCAACGGCCCAGGTAACGAGGCCGCCGAGCCGGACGGGGCGCTTGCGCTGCCCGAGATCGCCGCCCCCGCCGCCGGCTCGGCCGAGTGCCGCTCGCTGCTCGAGCGGCTGCCCGCTGCGCTGACCTCGCCCGGGCTGAAGGCCACCGACGGCGCCGGCGGCACCAAGCTGCGCCAGCGCAGCCTCGCTCCCCCCGAGCCGGCCGGAACCGCGGCGTGGGGCCGCGACGCAAACATCGTGACGCTGCGCTGCGGCATCGACCGGCCCGCGGAGCTGACCAGAACCGCGCCCCTGCTGGAGGTGTCCGGGGTGCGATGGCTGCGGATTGACGGCGAGGGGCTCAGCACCTGGGTCGCCGTCGACCGTGCCGTCTACCTCGGACTGACCTTCGGCGACCACGCGGGCACCGGTCCGTTGCAGGACCTGTCCGAGACGATCACCGGTACGCTTCCCGCGCAGCGCGTCCAGCCCAACCCCTGAGCCCAACCCCTGAGCCCAACCCCTCAGCCCACGAACAAGGCCGGATCTTGGTTGAACGTGCAAATCCGATCAGCCGGCGATCGGTCATTACCGCCGCGAACTTGACCCTTTCGGCTAGGTAACACGTTTGACCGTTGGGCCGCCTGGTGGGTTGACGAGGCCTGTTTGGTTGACCAAGCTCACACCCAGGCCTTTGAACGATCAACCCGCAGGCAACCTACAGGCGAGGTCAGGACGGCAGTGACGGCACCCGCGCGAGGAGGCTGCGGATGCTAAGGACTGGGTCGAGGAACGCCACGATCGAGTCCGTTGCCGCGCGCGCCGGCGTCTCGAGGCAGACGGTCTCCAACGTCCTGAATGCACCCGATCGGGTGTCACCGCAGACCGCCGAGCGGGTCCGCAGGGCGATCGCCGAACTCGGCTACCGGCCGAACTGGATGGCGCGGCGGCTTCGCAACCGGGCCGGTCGCGTGCTCGGCTTCCACATCCAGGCCGCCGACCATCCCGGCCTGGGCAACCTGATCGACCGGTTCCTGCACGCGGTGACCAGCCATGCCGAGCGCGCGGGCTACCGCCTGCTGCTGTTCACCCAGTCCGAGTCGTGCGAGGCCGAGCTGGGGACCTACGAGGAGCTGGTCGCCACCGGGACCGTCGACGGGTTCGTGCTGTGCGACGTGCGGGCCGAGGACGAGCGGCTGCCGTGGCTGGTCGAGCGCCGGGTGCCGTTCGTCTGCTTCGGCCGGCCGTGGGGGCAGGAGCTGCGCTGCGCGTGGGTCGACGTCGACGGCGCGCTCGGCACCGGCCAGGCCGTGGATCACCTCGTGGGACGCGGCCACACCAGGATCGGCTACCTGGGCTGGCACCCCGGCTCCGGTTTCGGCGACGACCGGGCGCTCGGTTGGCGGCGGACGATGCAGCGGCACGGCCTGTCAACCGATGACCTGCAGGAACAGACGGATGACAACGTCGACGCGGCCGCTGCCGCCGCGTCCGGACTGCTGGCGATCGCCGACCCGCCGACGGCGTTCGTCTGCGCGAGCGACACGCTTGCGGTTGGTGTTCGGCTAGCCACCCGCAGCGGCCCCGAGGTGGACGTGGTTGGCTTCGACGACTCGCCGGTCGCGTCGCTGCTGCTGCCACCCCTGTCCAGCGTCAGGCAGCCGTTAGAGGACGTGGCGCGGGCAATCGTTCGGCTGCTCGTCGAGCAGCTCGATCGAAACACCCAGTCGGCCGAGGGCGTGCTGCTACCCCCGCAGCTCGTCGTTCGGGATGGCTGAGCGAGATCGACCCGGCCAGCG
>DASSUA010000512.1:0-3300 GCA_035707525.1 Pseudonocardiaceae bacterium | reverse complement strand
CCGACGGCGGGCGCCGGCAGGCTGTCGACCTCGATCCGCAGGGACCGGGCCGCCGCCTCGGCGCCGACCGCGTCGACGGCGCTGCGAGCCACCGCCGCGAGATCGACCGCCTCGCGCACCGCCGGTCCGGCCGACTCGGTTCGGGCGAGCGTGAGCAGCGCGTCGACCAGCGCGTCCGCCCGGTTGGTGGCCGCCCGCACGACCGTGGCCATCCGCCGCAGCTCGGCCACGTCGGCGTCGGGGTCGGCGAGCGTGACGTCCAGCTCGGTCCGCACGACCGCGAGCGGGGTGCGCAGCTCGTGGCTGGCGTTGGCGACGAAGCGCTGCTGGGCGTCGAACGCGGCCTGCAGCCGGTCGAGCATCGCGTCGAACGTGTCGGCGAGCTCGGCGACCTCGTCGCGCGGGCCGCCGAGCCGCAGCCGCTCGCCGAGCGACTCGACCGACAGCCGCCTGGCGGTGGCGGTGACCTCGTGCAGCGGCCGCAGCACCTGCCCGGTGAGCACCCAGGCCACGACCGCGGTCGCGGCGACCACCAGCACGAACGCCAGCGACCCCGCGCGCAGCATGTCGTCGCGGGTGGCATCGCGCAGCGCCTCGCCCAGCTGCTGGGCATCGATGTCGACCCCGCGTACCCGGACCGTGGTGCCCTCCGGCAGCACCGGCACCGCCGAGGCGACCACGTCGGCAAGCAGCCAACCCAGCCACAGCAGCAGCCCGCTCACGGCAGCCACCAGTCCCGTCGCCAGCAACGTCAGCCGCAGCCGCAGGCCCGGTCCGCGGCGGGCCCGCACCGGCGCGGACCGGTCAGGCGACATCTGCCCGGTCAACCGCCGTCGGCGGCGGCCGACGCCGGGTTCGCCGGCGAGCCGGCCGGCGCGGTGCCCGCTGGTTCGCCGGCCGGCGCGGTGTCCAATGGTTCGCCGGCTGGCGAACGTGCCGGGACCCGGTAGCCCGAACCGACCACGGTCTCGATCAGGCCGGGCTCGCCGAGCTTCTTGCGCAGGGTCATCACGGTGACCCGCACGGTCGTGGTGAACGGATCGGCGTTCTCGTCCCACACCCGCTCCAGCAGCTCCTCGCTGCTGACCACGGCCCCGCCGGCGGCCATCAGCACCTCGAGCACGCCGAACTCCTTGCGGGTCAGGTCGACCGGCCGGCCACCGCGGGTGACCCGGTGCCGGGCCGGGTCGAGCACGACGTCGCCGGCCACCAGCACCGGCGGCGTCGCCGGCGTGGCCCGCCGGCCCAGCGCCCTGATCCTGGCCACGAGCTCGGGAAACGCGAACGGCTTGGCGAGGTAGTCGTCGGCGCCGAGGGAGAGCCCGGCGACCCGGTCGGCGACCGTGCCGCTGGCCGTGAGCATGATCACCCTGGTGAGCAGGCTGGCCGAGACGATCTCCTGGCACAGCCGGTCGCCCGACATGCCGGGCAGGTCGCGGTCGAGCACCACGACGTCGTACCGGGTGATCGTGGCCTTCTCGTGGCCGGCGTCGCCGTCATAGGCGATGTCGACGGCCATGCCCTCACGGCGCAGCCCGCGGGCGATCGCGTCGGCCAGCGGCTGCTCGTCCTCGACTACCAGAATCCGCACGACACCACGTTGCCATATCGGCCGGTCGGGCCGGTTCGATCAGGAACCGCCGGCGGCGAGGCGCGCGGTCACGTCGCCCGCCGACACGGTGGGGCTGGAGCTGGCCGCCCACTCGGTGACCCGGCGCGCGACGTCCTGGGCGGTGAGCCCGAGGTCGGCGAGCACCTCGGGGCGCAGCGAATGCGACAGGAACCGCTGGGGTATCGCGATGTCGCGCAGCGGCACGTCGAGCTCGGCGTCGCGCAGCGCGGCCGCCAGGGACGAGCCGAAGCCGCCGTGCCGCCCGCCGTCCTCGACGGTGACCACGAGCCGGTGCTCGGCGGCCAGCTCGACCAGCACCGGCGGCACCGGCACTATCCACCGCGGGTCGGCCACGGTGACCCCGATGCCGTGCGCGGCGAGCCGCTCGGCGGCGTCGACGGCGAGCTCACCGAACACGCCGACCGCGACCAGCAGCACGTCCCTGGTCTCGCCGGCGCCCGGCCGGCGCAGCACGTCGACGCCGGCGACGCGCTGCAGCGCCGGCACCGACTCGATCAACGCGCCCTTGGCGAACCGGAGCACGCTCGGCCCGTCGTCGATGTCGACCGCCTCCCGCAGCGCCTCGCGCAGGGTGCCGCCGTCACGCGGCGCCGCGACCCGGATGCCCGGGATGACCCCGAGGATCGACATGTCCCACATGCCGTTGTGGCTCGCGCCGTCCTCGCCGGTGATGCCGGCGCGGTCGCACACCACGGTGACCGGCAACCGGTGCAGGGCCACGTCCATGAGCAGCTGGTCGAACGCGCGATTGAGGAACGTGGCATAGATCGCCGCGACCGGGTGCAGCCCGGCCATCGCCATCCCGGCCGCGGACGTGATCGCGTGCTGCTCGGCGATGCCGACGTCGAAGCAGCGGTCCGGGAACTCGGCGGCGAAGGCGTCCAGCCCGGTCGGGCACAACATCGCCGCGGTGATCGCGACCACATCGGGGCGCTCGGCGCCGATGTGCACCAGCTCGTCGGCGAACACCTCGGTCCACGACTTCGGCGCCGGGGCGAGCGGCAGCCCGCTCTCCGGGTCGATCACCTTGACCTGGTGCATCTGGTCGGCGACGTCGTTCTCGGCCGGGGCGTAGCCGTTGCCCTTGCGGGTGACCGCGTGCACGACCACGGTCCCGCCGAACGACCTGGCCCGTTGCAACGCGGACTCGAGCGCCCGCAGGTCGTGGCCGTCGACCGGACCCAGGTACTTCAGCCCCAGGTCGGCGAACATCGCCTGCGGGGCGAACGCGTCCTTGACCGCGAGCTTCGCGGCGTGCAGCCCGGTGTAGATGGCCTTGCCGACCACCGGCGTGCGGTGCAACGCCTGCTTGCCGCCCTCCAGCACGCGCTCGTACCCCGGCCGCAGCCGCAGGGTGCTCAGGTGCTCGGCGAGCCCGCCGATCGTCGGCGCGTAGGAGCGGCCGTTGTCGTTGACGACGATGACGACCGGGCGGTCCTTGCCGGCCGCCAGGTTGTTCAGCGCCTCCCAGCACATGCCGCCGGTGAGCGCGCCGTCGCCGACGATCGCCACGACGTGGCTGCGCCGCCCGATCAGGGCGAACGCCTTGGCCAGCCCGTCGGCGTACGACAGCGACGTGGAGGCATGGCTGTTCTCGACCAGGTCGTGCTCGCTCTCCTCCCGCGACGGGTACCCGGAGATGCCGCCGCGGCGGCGCAGCAGGTCGA
>DASSUA010000511.1:0-3515 GCA_035707525.1 Pseudonocardiaceae bacterium | reverse complement strand
CATCGGCAGGCCCAAAGGCCCGCTGGGACCGCCCAGAACCACTAACCCGAACCACGACGGCACAGCGGCCGTCGGAAACCCCGGGATAGTGGATCTCCTGAGCCTAAAGGGGCGAACCATGACCAACGTGCTGGGAACAGGTGAGTTTCGCGACGTCGACGATCCGGCCTACCTGCGCTTTGTGATCAACGAACTGTTCAGCCTCGTCGCCGATATCGACCAGGTCATCGAGGCCACCGGCATGCTCCCGGACTTCGACCTGGAGCGCGCGGCTGGGGTCCAGGAGGCCAAGTCGATGATCATGCTCCGGATCCGGCACGCCAAGCACCGGCTCGACCAACTCCAGCACGACGCCCCCGAGCGGCGACCGATGGTGCTCGACCCCAGCGCGCTGCCCTCGATCCTGTCCCACCAGGGCCAGCCCCTCACGCCGGTCATCACGGCGCCCTACGCGGCCAGCCTGGGCATCTCCTCGGCCGAAGTGTGGATGCCACCCGGCCACGCCGCCTATGCCCACGTCCACCTCGAGACCGACGTCATCGTGATGGTCCGCGACGGCCACGCGATCACGCTCTGGTGGGACGAACACGGCGAGATGCACGAGTTGCCGCAAGGCCCGGGCCAGCACCTGTTCATTCCCCGCGGCATCCCGCACGCCGCCCTCAACCTCGGTTCCCGCCCGGTGACCGCCTCGGAGTTCCGGTCCAACCCGGTCTTCGACGCCGACAACCACCGGCTTCCCGAACTCGAGCACCAGATCACGGTCCGCATGCCGGTCGCCAAGTCCGCCTGACCACAACTCCACACACACTTCGACTGGCAACCCGCCGGGAGCCGCCGCGAGGGTCAGCTTGACCGTCGCGGCGGTTCGCGGCGAGGGGCTGGCACCCACCGGTCAAGAGTGCCAGCGACGAGCGGTCGGCCTGGTGCGACGAGCGGTTCTAGTGGTCCCGCAGTGCCCGGTCGACGAGCCGGGCCGCCGCTCCCGTGTAACCGGTGGGATCGAGCAGCCCGCGCAGCCGGTCGACGCGGTCTCGTAATGCCGGAGTCTCGGCCAGTACGGCGCCCAGTGGGCGGCCGGAGCGGGCGGCCTGGTCCGAGGCCTCGGTGAGAAGGCGCCTCGCGGTGGTCCTGCCTAGGTCGGGGGCCAGGGCCACCGCGAGGCGCTCTGTGACGACGAGGCCGCCGGTCAGCTGCAGGTTCGCCCGCATGCGATCGGGAAACACGGTCAGGCCCTCGGCCAGCTCGGCGGCGGTGTGGGCGGCGCCGCCGGCGAGGCGCACGCAGTCCCGCAACGCAGGCCACTCGGCCTGCCACGGCCCGGCGGAGCGCTCGTCCTCGGCGAGCATGGCCAGGGCCAGCGTCGCGGCCAGCTGGGGGACCTGCAGGGCGGCCGAGCGGATCAGGGTGGCCAGCACCGGGTTCCGCTTGTGCGGCATGGCGGACGAACCACCCCGACCCGGCCCGGCCGGCTCGGCTACCTCCGCGATTTCCTGGCGGGACAGGGTCTGTACGTCGATGGCGAGCTTGCCGAGGGCACCGGTGACGAGGGCGAGCACGGAGCCGATGGCGGCGACCGGCAGCCGGTCGGTGTGCCAGGGCAGGGTGGGCGCGCGCAGGCCCAGCTCGCGAGCGAACAGCGCCGGCAGCTCGTCGGCCGCCGGCTCGGGGGCGCCGTGCAGGTAGCCGGCGAGGGTGCCGGCGGCACCACCGAGCTGGACGGGGAGCCCGCCGTCGATGAGCTGCCGCAGGGCCCCGGCCGCGCCGGCGATTCCGGTCAGCCAGCCGGCGACCTTGAGCCCGAACGTGGTCGGCACGGCGTGCTGGCCGAGGGTGCGGCCGGCCATCGGGGTGTCCCGGTGCAGCGCGGCGAGCCGGGCCAGGGCGGCCGTGGTCCGGTCCAGGTCGGCCAGGAGCAGCTTTGCCGCCCTGGTGACGACCAGCATGGTGGCGGTGTCGAGGATGTCCTGGCTGGTCGAGCCGAGGTGGACGTGGTCGGCGGCGTCCGGGCCGACCGCGCGGGAGAGCTCGGCGACCAGCGCGACCACGGGGCTACCCGAGGCTCGCGACCGTGCGGCGAGCGCGGCGAGGTCGAACGAGCCCGCCTTGGCCGCGGCGGTGATCTGGGCGGCGGCCGGCTCGGGCACCAGGCCGAGGGCGGCCTGGGCGCGGGCGAGGGCCGCCTCGGCGTCGAGCATCGCCTGTAGCCAGGCGCGCTCTGAGGTTGCCTGCTGCACCGGAGTCGCGGCCCACACGGGGGCCAGCAGCCCGCTGTCGTCGTCGGATGCCGGCATGGTCCGATGATCGCACCGCGGACCACGCCTTACCCCGCTTCCTGATGCCCGCTCTCAGGTGTAGTGCCGCACAGTGCCGGCCCCGGTGCCGGCCCCGGTGCCGACCTCCGCGACGCTCACCGCACCGTCGAGCACCAGCACGTCGAGGTGGGCGCCGGTCTCGATGACGGCAAGCATCCGGTTGAACGTGTCCAGCTCGTCCAGCGGCCGCTCCCGCCGGGTCCAGCGCAGGTCGCGGGCGACCTCCATGGCCGTGGTCCGCCCGTGCCGCACCGAACGCAGCACCGCCTGCAGGCGCCGCTCGTGGTGCCGCAGCAGCTCGTCGACCCTGGTGTGCACGCTCGCCGAGACCGGGCCGTGGGCCGGCAGCAGCAGCGCGTCCGGCATGCCGCGGACCAGGCGCAGCGACTCCAGGTAGGAGCGCAGCGGCGCGGCGACCACGGCCGGTTCGAAGCCGATCGACGGCGTGATGTGCGGCAGCACGTGGTCGCCGGAAAACAGCAGCCCGGCCGCGGCGTCGCGCAGCACCACGTGCCCGCGGGTGTGGCCGGGGGTGGCGATCACGTCCAGCTCCCGGTCCCGCAGCGGCAGCCGGGCGCCGTCGGCGAGCCAACCGTCGGGCCGGCCCCAGACGAAGTTGTCCCGGTCGAACGCCTCGCTGGCCCACTTCGCCAGCAGCTCGGCCAGCTCGCGCGCCCCGTAGCGCACAAGCTGCTCGTACTGGTCGTCGTAGCCGTCGAAACCGGGCTCGTAGACCCGCTCGATATTGGGCCGCTCGCCGCTGCCGATGCTCACCCTGGTCCCGAAGACCTCGCGCAGCCTGATCGCCTGCGTGTAGTGGTCGCCGTGCGCGTGGGTGACCAGGACGTGAGCAACGTCACCCAGTTTGTGGCCCAGCCGGCCCAGCGCCGAGGTCAGCGCGCGCTCGGTCTGCTCCAGCGCCCAGCCCGAGTCGACCAGCGCCAACCCCTCGATGTCCTCGACCACATAGACGTTGACCGCGCGCAGGGAATCGTGCGGCAGCGGCAAAGGAATACGGTGCACGCCGCGCGCCACCGGGTAGGCGCCCGGCTCGGCCCAGTCGTCGGGCTGGCCGGGCGGCACCGGCGGTGGCTGCTCCGACGGGGTCGGCGGGCTGGGTGTCGTCGCCATGTAAGGCACCATGACAGCCATGCGCATCGGCATGCCACTCAACTACAGCGGCGGGTTCAAGGAGATCAT
>DASSUA010000510.1:0-5063 GCA_035707525.1 Pseudonocardiaceae bacterium | reverse complement strand
CTGGCGCAGTGCCGGCCAGTGTGGAGCCGGCCAGTGTGGAGCCGACCAGTGTGGAGCCGGCCAGTGTGGAGCAGGCCGGCGCGGAGCCGGGCCGGCTCATCAGGCGCCGACCCGGCTGATCGTCCCGTCTTCGAGCTGCGCGCCTGATCTCAGCCGGTCGGCTGCGGCCACGGCGGCGGGGTGTACTCGACGAAGCCCTCCTCCGGCGGGAACGTCGCCGGTCGCACGCCGGTACGCACCCAGGTGTCCAGCGCGGTCACGGCCGTCACCAACTGCGGGATCGTGAAGTTGCAGTGGCCGACACCGCTGGTCCACGCGTTGGCCAGCAGCTCGGGCCGGCGCACCGTGTCGTTGTAGACGCTGATGTGGGCCGGTGGCACGAGCGCGTCGACCCTCGTGCCCAGGGTGAGCACCGGGTCCTTGATGTTGCCGGAGTACTCGGCGTAGCGCGCCAGGTAGTGGCGCGCCGGGTTGTCCGCCGAGACCCGGTTGGCCATCATGTCGGTGATCCAGCCATCGGCCGCCGCACCGCTGACGCCGAGGCCCGCCAGGTAGGCGCGGTTCGCCGCGGAGAGCGTGTACGTGTGATCGGCGTTCTGCACGACGCCGCTACCGGCGCGCCGCTCGATCTCGGCACGCCCCTCCGTCGTAAAGAAAAAGATGCCGAACGGCCACTCGTGCCCGGCCGGTGCGCCGGTGACGAGCCTGATGAACTCGAACCTGCCGAAGCCGCCGGGCGCGGTGATCTGCGCGATCAGCGTCGGCAGCACCTCGCTCTCGAAGTCGAGGTCGTCGCGCACGTCGGCCGGCGTGCCCCAGGCCGCCGGCCAGCCGAACACCGCGTCGTAGGCCGAGCCGACCGCCAGCGTCCCGTCGAACGCGAGCGGCGCGCCGGCGCCGACCGCGCAGGAGGGAAGCGCGCCGTCATAGACCCCGTGCAACGACTCGATCGAGTCGAAGGCGATCACCGAGCCCATCGAGAAGCCGGCCAGCAGGGTCCGCTCGGGCTTTCCGACGACCTGGCGGAAGTGCTGCACGAGCGCCTGCGTGTCGCGGATGCCCTCGCGCACCGCCCACCCATTGGACGAGTATGCCGAGCCGGCGATCGCGTAGCCGGCGCCGAGCATCGCCTGCTCGGTGGCGTCATTGACGAACGCCGAGGCACTGCGGTCGTCGACCTCGCCCGGGTGGTCGGCGAGATCGCGGTAGCCGTGCGCGTACATCACCAGGGTGCCGTTCCAGTCGGCCGGAACCCTGATCTCGAACGGCGCTCCGTCCAGTTCGCCCACAAGATCGATCGGGCCCGCCAACGGGACGGTCGCCTCGGCCAGCGGGGCCGGAACGGCCAGCGCCGCGGCGGTCATCAGCACTACGAGGATTCGTCTCATGTCGGCCGCTCCTTCGTGCCGGGGTTCGCCGGTTGTTCAGTATCACTCTCGTTGCGCCGGGCGCGAGCGGGAACACCGAATTGACACGGCGCGTGACGTGCAGTAACGACTCCCCGCCAAGCCCTATCGATGTCCTGATGATCGGCGGCCGGAAATGCTCGGCGTAGGGCCGATGGATTCGTGGATCGCCGTTTTGACGCGGCGAGCACGCCCGACCCACTTGTATCGATCGCTGGCGCACCCCAAAGGCGATCGCCACCGAACGGCCGTCCCGGTGGCCACCCGGCGGACGGCTGGCGCGTCGACGATGCGCCAGCCGTCCGTGATCGTTAAGGGGTGAGTTCGCCGGGGGCACGCTGCACAGTGAGGCCATCCGTTCGACGATCACGGGTCTCGGACCGTCCTCCCCCACGTCAGCCTGCGTCTTCAACCGTCCCCCTCAGTGACCTACCAGTGCTACGGGTGCCGCTCGCCGCTTCATGATCGTCGTTGGGTGTGGCTCTGGTGTAGCTCTTCTGCTGGGAGCGCCTTACCTGCGGCTCGCTGTGACGTCACCATGGCTACGGGCACCGTCCCTGCGGTGATCATGGCGCTGCAACCCAATGCGGGGGCGGCGGGGCGCGGACGGGGCACGGCCGGTCGCGTGGTCGGCCGTCACACGGTTCATGATCGTTGAAAGTGTGAGCCCACCATGCAGCATGGGCGCGAAAGTGCATGGTGACTGCACACTTTCGGTGATCTTGAACGGAGTTGGGCCGGGAGCGGCCGCCGGCCGACGGCGCCGCACCGAGTCCCGCACCAGGTGCGACCGTTTACTCACCATCGGTCACCGAAGCCCGGGGGACTGGCTGGGGACTGGCTTGACCGGACGAGTCGACGGTTCGACATCACCGCCGCACACCCGCACCCAACCGATCGGAGGCCGCCCGCCACCGGCCGACAGGTACCAGCCGCTCCAATGGAGCCGCACCCATCGTCGTTTCGGTGCCACCAACCGCGCTCAACGCGGCCCACGGCACCGAAACGGCGATCATGAGCCCCGGCACCGGGCCAACCGGCCCCGGCACCCCCCAACGGCCACATGATCAGCGAAAGTGCGGGCTCCACCATGCAGTTTGGGCGGCGAGCCGCACGGCTTCACACTCTTGCCGATCACCGCTTTGCTGATTACCGCGCAATCGGCGGCGCGCCAGATCGCGCTGGCGCTGCTGCTGGTGGTGATCATCCACGTCGACCGCACGCCGCACGACCGGCCGGCGACAGGGTCAGCCTCCCCGGACGGCCGGTTGCCACACCATCGGCTGGGTCAGCCTCGCCCGGGTGGAAAACGGCTCACTAAGGTCCGGCGTATGCCGACGATCTCCCCTTGCGGAACTTGGACCTCACCGATCTCCGCGGCCGACGCCGCCGCCGGCGGTGGTGGGCCGGCCTGGGTCGAGACGCACGCCGGGGAGGTGTGGTGGTCGCAACGCCTGCCCACCGAGGGCGGCCGCGTCACGATCATGCGGGAGTCCGGGGGGCAGGTGCTGCCCGCGCCGTGGAATGCGCGCAACCGCGTGCACGAGTACGGCGGGCGCCCGTTCACGCTGGTCGGCGGCACGTTGGTGTTCACAAACTGGGAGGACCAGCGGCTGTACGCGATGCCGGCCGGAGGGGAACCGGTGCCGCTGACGCCACAGCCGCAGCGCCGGCACGGGCTGCGCCACGCGGTGCCGGTGGCCGGCCCGGGCGGCTCCGGCGAGACCTGGTGTATCCGGGAAGCGATCCACGGCGACCACCCGGTCGACCTGACGCGCGAGCTGGTCGCGGTCCCGCTGGACGGCCGCGCCGCGACGGACCCGGCCGCGGTGCGGGTGCTCGCGAGCAGCCACCGCTTCCTCACCGAGCCCAAGGTGAGCCCGGACGGTCGGCATGTCGCCTGGATCGGCTGGGATCACCCCGCCATGCCGTGGGACGGAACACAGCTTTGCGTGGCCGGGGTCCGCCCCGACGGCTCACTCGAACCGCACCGGGTACTGGCGGGAACGAAAGCCGGCGGGCCGGACGAGGCCGTCTGCCAGGTCGAGTGGGACGGTCCGGACGCCGTGGTCGCGCTGACCGACCCTGACGGCTGGTGGAACCTGTACCGGTTCCCGCTGGATGGTCCCGGCCGGAGCCTCGCGCCCGTCGAGGCGGAGCTCGGCGGGGCGCTGTGGCAGCCCGGCGCGCGCTGGTTCGCCCCGCTGGGCGGCGGGCGGTACGCGGTGCTCAACACCGACCGGCTGGCCGTCCTGGACGAGTCGTCGGCGAGCGTGGTCGACGTGCCGACCGAGCTGACCTCGTGGGGCGCGACGCTGGCGGCGCTCGGCGGTGGGCGGGTCGCCGGCACGGCGGGCGGGCCGCGCCACGAGCTGGCGGTCGTGGTGGCCGACCTGTCCGAGGGCTCGAAGTCGATCACCGAGCTGACTGCGCAGCCGGACTACCTGCCGGACCCGGCCTACCTGCCCGTCCCGGAGCTGCGCAGGTTCCCCGCCGCCGACGGCACCGAGGTCCCGGCGCTGGTGTACCCGCCGACCAACCCCGACTTCGCCGTGCCCGAGGGCGAGCGCCCGCCGTACCTCGTGCACGTCCATGGCGGTCCGACCAGCCATAACAGCCCGGAGCTCGACCTTGGCATCGCGTATTTCACCAGCCGCGGGTTCGGGGTCGTCGCGCCCGACTACGGCGGCTCGACCGGGCACGGCAGGGCGTTCCGGGAGCGGCTCAAGGGCCAGTGGGGCGTGGTCGACGTCGAGGACTGCGCGGCAGTGGCCAACGCCCTCGCCGCGGCCGGTGCGGCGGACCCCGAGCGGCTGATGATCCGCGGTGGCAGCGCCGGCGGCTGGACGAGCGCCGCGTCGCTGGTGTTCACCAACACCTACCGGTGCGGCAACATCATGTTCCCGATCCTGGACCTGGCCTCGTGGACGGCAGACGGCGGCGAGACGCACGACTTCGAGGCGCAGTACCTGGCCGGGCTGGTCGGCGCGCTGCCGCAGGCCAGCCAGCTCTACCACGACCGGTCCCCGATCAACCACCTCGACCTGCTGTCCTCGCCGGTGCTGCTGATGCAGGGCCTCGACGACCAGATCTGCCCGCCGGCGCAGGCCAAGCGGCTCGCCGAGGCGCTTGCCGGCAGCGGCGTCCCGCACGCCTACCTGACGTTCGAGGGCGAGCAGCACGGCTTCCGCATGGCGTCGACGATCGAGGCGGCGCTGGCCGCCGAGCTGTCGTTCTACGGCCAGGTGCTCGGCTTCGAACCGCCCGGCGTGCCGCGCCTGGAGCTGTCGTCCTGACCCGGCCGGGCCAGGACCAGCACCGGGTCGTGACCAGCACCGGGCCAGGGCCGTGACCGGGACCAGGCCGAGGCGGCTGCGGCCCGGGGACCGGGTCGCGGTGGTCGCGCCGGCCGGTCCGCCCCCGGCGGACCGGCTCGAGGCCGGCCTGCGGATCCTTGACGGCTGGGGCCTTCGGGTGGTCCGCGGCGAGCACCTGCTCGACCGGCATCCGACGCTGGGCTACCTGGCCGGGCACGACCGGGACCGCGCGGCCGACCTGCAGGCCGCGTGGACCGACCCGCGGATCGCCGCGGTGTTCTGCGCGCGCGGCGGCTACGGCTCGCTGCGCACGGTCGAGCACGTGGACTGGGCGGCGATG
>DASSUA010000509.1:0-2187 GCA_035707525.1 Pseudonocardiaceae bacterium | reverse complement strand
CGTCGCCATCGCGCCGGGCGACGGTGGCATGACCGAGTTGCTGCGGCGTGCCGATGTGGCGATGTACCAGGCGAAACGGGCCGGACACACGGTCGCGGTCTACAGCCAGTCCCGGGACACCGCCGACCTGGGTCAACTCGCGCTCACCGGGGATCTGCGCAAGGCCCTCGACGAGCGGCAGTTCGCGCTGGGATTCCAGCCGATCGTGGACCTGGCCAGCGGCGAGGTGGTCGCGGCGGAGGCACTCGCCCGGTGGCGGCACCCTCGACGCGGCGACCTGGGCCCGCCCCGGTTCCTGGAAGCGATCGTGCGTTCCGGGCTGCTCACGCCATTCACTGAGATCGTCCTGGACGGTGCCCTCACCGCCGCCCAGGTGTGGCACAAGATCGGGCACCGGATCCCGGTCGCCGTGAACGTGTCGGCGCGCAGCCTGCTCGACTCGCGGTTCCCGGAACTGGTCGAACGACAGTTGGGGCTGCACGACGTACCGCCGGATCATGTGGTGCTCGAACTGACCGAGACCTTGACGCTGAGCCGGCTCGACGTGGTGGACGAGGTGCTCGGGGCGTTGCGGGAGGCCGGGGTGCAGCTCTCGCTGGACGACTTCGGCACCGGATACGGCTCGTTGTCCACGCTTGCCGAGGTACCGATCCAGCAGCTCAAGATCGACCGGAAGTTCATTGGGGCGATGGAGAACTCGAACGAGGCGGCGGCGGTCGTCCGTTCCACAATCGAGCTTGGTCGCAGCCTCGGCCTGGGCGTGATCGCGGTCGGGGTGGAAAGCGAACGCCAGCGGCAGACCCTGTTCGAGCTGGGTTGTCCCGCCGGGCAAGGTCATCTGTTCAGCCGGCCGATGACCGCCGAGCGGCTGACCGGGATCCTCCGTCGGGGCGGTGACCTGGCACCACCGTTGAGCTCGGAAGCGCATGTGATCCGGATGCCGGCGAACCGGATCCGCCGCCGTGGGGTCCGATAGTCGCCTGCTCATGACCCGATGAGGGTTCCCGTCCGGTTTTCGCGGCACTCGCCGACCAGCGGTTCTGGTTAAGTAGCGACGTGATCGGGATGCTGCGCACCGCACACCGGGCCGCCGACGGGCTCGCCGCCGACCTCGGCCTCTACCTTGCCGGTGCGCTGTTCGCCGGTTACACCGCCGCCGGGTCCACGTTGCCGGCACACCGGGCCTGGGGCGGCATCGCTCTCTTCGGGTACGGCGCGGCAGCCGCCCTCGCGGCCCTTCAGATGCTGGCCGGTGGCCGCCTGCGCGGCGGCTCCCTCCGGTGGTTCGTGGTCGCCGTCTGCTGGCTCGGTGGCACGGTCCTGCCGTTGTTGGTGCAGGCGGTGCAGCGGGCCGGCGGCAACCTGTACCGGGCGCAGGAGGAAGTCGCGGTGGTCGAGTTGGGGGCCGCGCGACTGTTGGCGGACGGCACGCCGTATCTGACCCGGGACGCCATCGCGGCGGGGCCGGAGCCGTTGCTCGCCTACCTGCCGTACCAGCCGGGGATGGTGATTCTCGGGCTGCCCCGAGCCCTGGCCGGGAGTCAGTGGTGGGCGGATGCCCGGGTGTGGTTCGCGCTGGCCATGGCCGCCGCGCTGGCGCTGGCGCTGCGTCAGCTCAAGGCCGCCGGCACTCCCGAGCCTCTGGTGGTACGCGCCGCGCAGGCGGTCACCGTGTTGCCGATCTGCGCGCTGACCCTCGCTACCGGGGGCGACGACCTGCCGGTACTGGCGTTGTGTCTGCTCGCGGTCGTGCTCGCCGGGCGCGCTCGCTGGACGGCCAGCGGTATCGCGGTGGGTACGGCCGCCGCGCTGAAACTGTTCGCCTGGCCGGTCGCCGTGGTGCTGATGATCCACGCCTTCGTCAAGGGTTCCGGACCGGCACGGCGGCTGGTTGTGCCGGCGCTCGGCATCCCCGGACTAGTACTCCTGCCGGTGGCACTGGCCGACCGCGCGGCGGTGTGGGAGAACCTGGTGCGGTTCCCGCTCGGCTTGGGCCTGGTGGCGAGCCCGGCGGCGAGCCCGTTACCCGGTCACCTGATCGCCACGTCACTACCCGGCGGCCGAGGGCTGGCGGCTGGGCTGTTGGGGGTCGCGGCGGTGGGGTTGGCCGCTTGGACGTGGTGGCGACCCCCGGGCACCGCGCGGGCGGCGGCGGGCCTCTGCGCCGTCGGGTTGCTGATCGCGATC